>CAYQRG010000005.1:0-21722 GCA_964419645.1 uncultured Eubacterium sp. | reverse complement strand
ATAAGGAATATAGTCTCTTACAGCGACATGCGGACGGCGAAGCGCGCAGGGAAAACCTCCCTGCTCGATTACCGTCAGGATATGGGATCACCACTCCTGTCGCAGAGAATTAGATTTCCGTTGGAATTATAACGTACCTGCATATCTTCATTGAAAATGCCGGAGATATTTCCCAGATAGATCAAATTCCCTTCCGAATCATAGCGGAAAAAATGGGTGCGGGTTTCCGACTCGTTTTCGAGATTCTCATTGGAAATAGCAATTTCGGTATAAGCATCTTCCGAATCAATATCCATAAGATAATAAGCTCCTGTCCAGAGGTAGGAAAGAGAGAGTTTTTCTAGTTGGTCTGTAAAATCATTGCCGTTTATGATGAGAGAAGGACTTGCTTTGGGATCGTCAGCGGCCGGAAGAGAGTAGCAGATGTCGTCAACAGCAGTGTCTCCATTGATATCATGCCTGGCGGAAACACCCGGAAAGAGTTTTCGGATATAATTGCCGTTATACGTATATGCATGCTTTAATCCTGTTAAGCTTTCGTAGGGAATATTAAATTCAAAAGTTCCTGCAGCATAAGGACCAAGCACATAGGGATTGCTGATGAAGGATATACCGCTGCGATCAAAATACCAGCAGGCAGAGTCATTCGTCAAAAAACCGTCTATGTCAGCATCAGAGCCTTCAAATAAATACGATTCCTTATAAACCGGCAGTAAAGACTGATCAGTTAAGTTGTCTAGAATCATTTGATGAAAAGCAGTATGATCTTCACTTAAAGATTTCAGATAAAGTCGTTCTCCTGTTGCGGTGTCAAAAGTTGCGCCATAGCTCCAGACATTACCATGGGCTCCACCGGTATAATCACTTTGTATAAACACAATAGAAATGATTTTATCGTCACAGCGTTTCAGCTTATAGGAAAACTCCCCGGTATATAGAATGGGAGATGAAGCTTCCGTAGAATCTAAGGACATAAGATATTCTTCTTCTGCGTAACCGGCATTTTCTGTTTCAAAATTCCAAAAGGTATTAAATTCTCTCAAAATAGAAGAATTGATCCGATCAGAGGCCTTGGAATTGCCTTCGATTGAAAATTGCGGATAAACAGCATTTGCAGTTAGCACGGAAACCTCAGGATTGCTTTTGGCAGAGAAAGAAGAAAATTTTGTTTCTTCTGTGATTTCAATGCCGTAGAGGGTTTTGCAGAGTTTCGTGGAGGTTGTGGAATCTGCAGGGGCATTATCCATATTAGAGACAGTATCCGTTATTTCCGTTGTGTATGTATTCTCCTCCAAAAAGTCGGAAGGATTCTGTGATGTACAGCCAGAAAGAAGAGTAGCCGAAAATACAGTAAAGGTAAGAAGGAGCGTTAAATATCGTTTTTTCATAAGAGACCTCCTGTTTCATAAATTATATACCGTATGATATCGCACAAGAACATCTTATACAATTAAGATTTCCTTAATCTTGCCGAAAGGCATAAAGGTATCCTTGTATCCTTTAGGATTTCCTTAATAATGCCGCATTTTTTCGTAATAAAAACTTGATTTATTGCTTTTGGAGTTGTACAATTAAATCTGTAAAATAATTTCATTTCTCAATTTTATATGTCGCAAAAAGTACACTTTTTAAGATATGTCAAAAAAATAAAAAATCTAAAAATTAGAACATAAATTGACAGATTTTTACTCTCTTCTTTAGCTGTTTTACGATATTTTTTCGTAAAATGGCTTTTTTATATAACAATCCTTCTCATTCTTCATTTGTTTTTACAATCTCATAATGTGTACTTTTTGTGACAATACATCTGAGGAATAAGAGGAAAGAGGAGGTCAAGAAATAATGAAGCAAAAATATGCAGCAAAGCTGTGGAAGCGTGCATTAAGCACAGGACTTTCACTTGCTATGGCAGTGACGATGATTCCGTCAGTCGGAATCCAGGCTGCCGCAAAAGATGCGTCTACACTTAATAGCGCAGGAACAACAGTGCCGGCTGACAACATCACACAGAATCAGCCGTTTATTGCTGGTTCTACCGGCGATAAGTTCAGTTCGCCGACACTTGTAATTAGACAGGCAGTAAAAACACTGGGTACGGGAAATGAAGAAACAGATCCGACAGTGGGAGCAGCTATCACAGATGACCTGATCATTGCAGCGGCAGAAGTAAGCCATGTTTCAACAGAAGACGATACCGGAAATGATATCATGGTTTCCGTATCAAGCGACCAGGGAAAGACATGGAAACATTCATATCCGTTAAGTTTCCCAGACAGTGAAGTAGAAGATAATGCAACCAATGCCGTATCCGTAAAAGATCCGGTATTACTCCAGGATACAAAACTTACAATTGGCAATAACAATGTGGGATATGTTAGTGGCGGAACTGTTTACCTGCTTGCCAATTTAATGCCGAATGGAGTCGGTGTGGAAGAAGATTCTAAATATCCGGGAGCCGGAACAGGTTACGTTGATATTGGCGGGACAAAACGTCTGGCATTAACAACTGAAGATTCTGAAACGGATAAAAATCCGACCGCAGAGAATGCGAACTATCCATACTATGTAGGCGACTTTGATGATGCTGGATATGCAGCGGTTTATGTTAAAGATGGTAATCAAATAGCAAACATTGAAGGTAAGACCTATTATGTTGACAAATATTATGATCTGTATGAAGGAAATGATCATACACCGGTAGCGTCAGCGCTCAGCGATGATCTTCAGGATAACGTTTTTTATGAGGACTCTGTACTTAGTGTATACAACACAAATTATATCGTATGCATGACTTCCAGCTACTCTTCAGGTTCTGAAGAAGGCGACGAATGGACTGAGCCGGAAATTCTCACTCCTCAGCTTGATCAGAGAGAAGACGAACTTCTTATGTTAGTTTCCGGAAAAGGTCTGGTAACAACAGCTAATAGATATATTGTGCCGATTTATACCAAAGAAGAAACAGAAGAAACAGAGCTTAGAGATGTTGACGCAAAAGCCGGCATTATCTGGAAAAGCGATTCATGTGAGCATGCTACAGCGGGAAGTCCTTGGGGACATCGTGCTGAAGTTCCTGCATTTACAGATGCTTCAGCTACTACCTCGAACTGGATGTGGGGCGGTGAAATGGTTGAAACGAGCCGTGGAATCATTCGTATGTTCCTTACTACCGGAAGAGGAGTTGTTTATTATGCAGATGCATCCAGAGGTGAAACAGTGACAGATGAAGATGGCGAATCGGTATCAGATGACACAAGTACATCTCCGGATATGTTTACATTCTCGGCACCGGTTGAAACAGAGAGTTCTATTACAGCGAATGCTAAAGTAGCCGCGATCGCTTATTCTAGAACAATGAATGCAGGTGATTCTAATAGTGATATAACATCTGCTATTATGGCTGCAATGCCTACCGGAACCGGTAATACAGACGGTATGTTTGTATTATATGGAAGAGATAAAGAGGCAACGGAAGACGTAGCGTTTCCTGCAATGATGGAACTCTATACGGAATCTCTCACCAGCGGTAACTTTGCTTCTGCTTCCATGGGAGAGATGAATTATGGAAGCAATATCGGAATTTTATGGGAGACCGGAAGAGGAACGGTATCGTTTGAGAATTATCAGACACTGGATCTTATAAATAATGATGAAAACGGAGACGGCGCGTATGTACCGGGTCTGGAATATAATTTGGAATTGCGTCCAAATGGAGATACCTATACGAGAACATACAGAGTAACGGGTGAGACAAACATGGAGCCTGAAGAGAGAGAGTTCAATACCGACGAAACCAAGGACTACCTGGATATTACCCTTGATCGAGGAACAGCAAAAGCAGAAACAATGCCTTCCTTATTTTCACGTAAAGTTACTTATAATAGTACGGAACAGGTAAACTTAGCAGGCGCGTTTGAGAATACGTATGACAGTTTAACCAGTATTTTGCATGCTGAATTTACATTGACGAGACCAACATATGATGGAACTGCAAGTAATGTTTTCAGTGTTTACAGCCAGGTGGCGAATCGTTATCTGACAAACTATAACGCAGCGGCTGCGTTTTTCTCAACAACACTTCGAAATAATATGAGAATTCGTTGGGATGAGAGTAGGTCAGCGTTTTTAGTTAGTCAGCCACTCAACGCCGACGAGAATGAGACAAGCGGAACGAGATATGTCATTTATGACACATATAGGCATACATTCAATACAAATAGCGGTCTGCAATCTGACAGTCGATATATGTATGGTCTTACACTTTTGAAGAAACTGTCGGCTGATGAAGTAGCAGCAATGAAAGAGGATGACTCCGATAGCGACATAATCAATTTTGGCTCTGCTGACAGTACAGATTACTGCTATATCAAGGTAACGGGTGATGAGGGACTTGAATCCAGAAGAAAGTATTTGATCGGATACGAAGTTGGTTCAACCGATCAGACTGCTCCTTTTGCAGAAGGTGGATTTGTAGCTCTTTATCCGGATAACGGTGTAGACAATATGGCGAAACTGATATACGGTACACATCTAGCAGAAACGCAAAAGATTCCAACTCTGACAATTAAACCAAAAGCTGCAACTACAGAGACAATTGATTTAACAATAAATAATATTACTTATCATATTAATGTAAAACCGGAAACGATCACAGTACCAAAGGGAGGAGCTACATTTGTTGAAGGCGCGGCTCTGAATGCGGTAGATCTTGGCGATGCAAGCGTTTTAAGCAAAGCAACAACAACAGAACTCAAAAAAGCTTTGTTTGATTGTCTGTCTGAATCAAGTTACAATTTGAATGGATATGCTACAACTCCAAACTGGAATGCAAATATAGCAGATGCAGAACTTATTCTGACATCAGCAAGCGCGAATAATCCGAATTACTTTTATATTTACAGTCCATTAGAGAGAAATTACCTGATTAATACAAACGCTAGTAGCTATTTTGGAACGACTAGATCTATACAGGAATTGAATCCGGTGAACAATGGTACGGATGGTACTGATAATGCTAAGTATCCATATGATACAAGTTTTGAAATTATTAAACGTGACAGCGGCACTCAAAATGGAAGAATTGTATATTTCTACTACAATAGAATGGCATTTGATGCTTTAAGTGCAAAAAATAGTGATTATGAATCACAAGGTGATTGGGGATTTGAAATCCTCAGGAAGAAAGATAGCGATGAAGAGTCTTTGGATGATCCAATCCCGGGATATGAACGAGTAAGTGAAATTACATCAGGTGATACTTATTTAATTACAAACTATTATAAACAGCCAGCTACGGATACCAGTGCGGAGAAAGAAGTTATTATTGTTCTTTATCCACGAAATGGTATTACAAATCAGTCTAAGATGTATGCGACAACAGAAGTATCTGGTGTAAAAATTTCAGCTTCTGCTGAGGCAAATGAGGGCGATACCTTTAATATCACAATCGGTGAAGACGAGTATATTGTAGAAATTGAAGCCGAATGTCTGCATGGATATAGCAAAACAAAGACAGCGACTGCTTCTACCTGTAAGGTAGCCGGAAGCACCGGTGATGTGATTTGTTCTCACTGCCAGAAAGTATTAGTGAAAGGTGAAGCGTTACCGCTGGAAGATCATGACTGGCCGGATGAGTGGCAGGAGGTTAGAGCTGCAAGCATTAACAGAACTGCAAAAACAGTAACAGACGGATTAGAGAGCAGAGTCTGCAGTGGTGGTGAAGAATTCGAAGAGCGGGCGATCAGTGGAGAAGCATTGCTTTTACAGACAATTACCGATGCAATTGCAACTGCGGCAGCAGAAAAAGAAAAGACAACGTTGTATGCAGCAGAAACGATCAAAGCTTTAGATGATGCAATTATAGCAGCAACAGCAGCCGTATCAGGACAGACACCTACAACTTTAGAAGATAAGTTTGATGCGCTTGCAGGATTAGAAGATGCAGTAAAACCTGCAAATCTGATTACACAGGATGCATATAACACCAGAAAAGACGAACTGGACCTGCTTCTTGTCCCAGCACTGGAGAATAAAGATAAGACAGATATTTATACAAAAGATTCTTTGGATGCTTTAAACGCAGCGTTGGCTGATATTGAAGCGATGGAAAAAGATGAAAACGGAAATCTGAGCTATGCAGATATGTTGACAGCAATTAACAAGTTGAAAGATGCTCCGTTGAAGACGAAAGCAGAAGCGGAAGAAGAAGCAAAAGCAGAAGCATTGATAAAGAGTATCCAGACAGCGCTTGAGACCGCAGACAGCATTGCGAGTGTAGCTGCAAATAAGGACAAATATACAGAGGATTCATGGAATAAGTTCATATCAGCATATAACGCATTAAAGAACAAGTCAGAAGCAGAATTAAAAGCATTGGGTTCTGCGGAACTTGAAAGACTGCTTGCTGATTTAACTGCAAAACTGGTAGAAAAACCGATAACAACAAATCCTGTAAACCAATTACAGGCAAATAAGGATTATACGGTAGGCTCTATTGTTTATACAGTAACAGATGCAGCAAAGAATGAAGTTACCGTGAAGAAAGGTACAAATGCGAAGAAAGTTACAATTCCGGCAACCGTTACAATTGAAAACGTAAGCTGCAAAGTTGTAGCAATCGGTGATAAAGCATTTAGCGGATGCAAGAAGCTTAAGAACATAACAATCGGAGAAAACGTAAGATCAATCGGAGCAAATGCATTCCTTAAATGTACGAAGTTGAAGACAGTTACAATCAACGGAGCAACGGCACCGACGATTAAAAAGGCTGCATTCAAGAAGACTGCTTCTAAGATTACAGTAAAAGCTAAGAAATTGAACAAGAAGCAGAAGAAGGCCTTCCTTAAGGTACTGAAAAAGACTGGTAAGATCAGTAAGAAAGCTAAAGTAAAATAAGAGGAACCCGGCGGAAAATCCGCAATAGAGTTTATTTGAAATAGCAAAAAAGAGGCGTCGCCCTGCGTAAAAACAAAGGGCGGCGCCTTTTACGTGATTTTTATTGCAACTGGTAATTTTATTGTATATAATAAATATAGCGTTTGAAAATTTAGTGAAATTTGACAAAACAGGAGGAGGAATTGCAAAATGAAATTGTGTAACAGAATCATGGCCTTTATTTTGACTGCGGCACTGGTGATTGGCAGTAGCAACGGATTTTTGACTGTCAATGCAGCAGGAAACGCAGACAACATAGAGGTAATAATGGAGGGAGGCCTGACAGCCACTAATTTAGTCTTTTCCGGAAGCCCCACTGAGGTTACAGATGAATCAAAAACATCGTTGTTTGTGAAGAATATTGAAGATAAGGATTTGCTGAATATATCTGTTACCTTTAAAATTACAAATCCGGGAACGACAAATTATATCAGCTTGCTGGAAATATCCGATAAAACGAATAATTCTTCTTCTGCCACGACTACACAGTCGAGTATTGCTGTTATTGTGTCAAAAACAGGAGATGTTTTTTGGGAGGCAGGTTCAGCGCGTGACGGCACAGACTGGCAGGTATCTACCGGTGTGCCTATTTCAGATGGGGAATTTCATACTTTGAATATATCGGTGTCTTCTAATAGCTTGAAGTGCCATATGGATAATGCTGCAGAGAAAGAAACAACATCGGACGGTAATAGAAAAACAAAACAATTTATGACAGCATTTTTTGGAGGGACTGCAGCCGGCTATACAGACTGGCGAAAGAATATAAATGCGATTACAATAGGAGGATTGAGCGGAGGTAGTTATTTTGAACATACCAATTATGCGAATCTGAATGGAGAAATTTCAGCGTTGTCGATCAGCGGCGGAGTGAATCCTGTAAATCAAACCGGAAACGGTTTTGCATCAGGTATGTTTTCAGCCGGAGGGGACAAAGATACTTGGTTGTTTGGCGGCGGAGTTGAGACACAGGGAAGGTTTTCAGAGATTGGTGGTGTCCGCAGCTATATAGGGCAATTTGAAGAATATATTCGTTGGACAAAAAGTTCGACAAATTCAGATAATCCTTATGATATGCAGCGTTATATGATAAATGTAGGAAAGAAGGGGCAGGATGCCGTGGCATTTGCCGCAAACCTTAATGAATATATTGAAAAAATTGATCCAAAAGCAATTTCCTATTTGATCGGACCGGAAGATTATGACAAAGGGGAAGAAGGAATAGAGGCATTTGAAGAAGCAATTTCTACAATTATTCAGAAAGCTCTTGATATGAGAAGTGGAGAGGGCGGAGGATATGTGGTAATACAGCTTCCTCATGCTGTAGCAGACGCAGATACAATGAGTAAAGTTTCTCGTTATGCCGAAGCAGCAACAAAGATATATAAGGAAGTAACTTCCGATGAGGCGAAAAGGAATCGGATGGCATTGGTAGATCATTTGACGGCGACAGATAAGGAAGAATTTAAGACAGAAAAACTAACAGGGGATCTGCTGAATGCAAATGGGCATTATGAAATAGCAAAGCAGTTGGCAGAAACTGTATATGGTTCAACAAGTGGATTCCCAAGTATAGACAAGGTTTGGAATGCGGAAGCTGCGCCGGATAACTATCTGGCAGATGTACCACAGGCGATTGTATCTCAGGGGAATCTGAAAGTAACTGTTCCGGAAGACCTCAAAGGAACAAAATGGCAGTATATAGTAACGATTCGTGATATAAAGATTAGCGGAACAGCTTATCAGAATCCGTTTATCATTACAGATCTTCCGGAAGATGAATCATATGAGTTGGTGGTTCAGTGCAAAAATGGTGATACCGTGACACAGCTTTCCCCAGTGGAGGGTGTTGTTACAGAAAATGATGCTGCAAAAGTGCCGGAAATTACAGATGATTTGCCAAAAGCGATACAGCAGAAATTAAAGGAAAAGGATTCTTTGACATGGCTGTTTATGGGAGATTCCATTACACATGGAGCAGCTTGGACAGGTGGATATGACGGCATTGCCCAGCTTTTTGAAAAATATCTGAAAGAGGATCTGGGAAGAGTAGATGATATCGTGGTCAATACGGCTGTTTCTGGCGCGACAACAGGGGCTTCTACGAGTAGTGTGGGAAGAGGTACTTTAACTCATATGGAACTGCGTATGGCAAAATATCATCCCGATATTGTTTCTGTTATGCTTGGGACAAATGACAATATTAGTGACAACTATAATACGAATCTTCAGGAAATAATAAAGGAAATCAGAAAAGTAAATGAAGATGCAGTCATCATTTTCAGATCACCTACACCGGCAAAAGGAAGTACTTATGCTGATAAGGCATCAGGAACGAATGGTTCTGTAGCACGCATGAAAGCAGTTGCCGAGGACGATGTGGAAGGAGTTTTGTTTATTGACCAGTATACAGACTGGTTCAATGAGTTTAATGCATATACTTATTTGCGGGATAATAAAGCATATTATTTACCGGATGGCAATGTGCATCCTGGAGCGGCAGGTCATGTACGTATGACGACACAGTTTATCCGCGAATGCGGCCTGGATACCAATACAAAAATTGCAAATCTTTCCTATCAGTTTGATTATACAAATGAGGACAGTAATGCCAAGCCTAATATAGCAATCACAGATAACAAAGATGGCGTGATAATAAGCAAAGCAGCTTTTCAGACAGCTTATGGTAGTGGGACAATCGGCGATATGACAGTTGTGCTGACAGATGTTGACGGAAGAACTTATACGAAAGAACTAGGACTGGATGACGATACGGCAACCATATATCTACCGCGGAATCGCAGATATACCGTAAATGTTACAGCAAAATTGAAAGGAGCTGTAGCAAAGAAGGTTTCATTTGCAGAGCAGGAGATCCTGTTGGGCGAAGAATCCCAGAATCCGGAAGACCAGAAAGCGGCAGAAGATGTTGTAGAAAAGATCAATGCAATCGGAGATACAACGGGAACTATCGATTCTGATATGAAAGAAAAAATCGAAACGGCAAGGGCAGCTTATGAGAAATTGACAGACAGTCAAAAATTGCAAGTATCGAACGAAGTGATGAAACTGCTGACAGAGGCAGAGGATGCATTAGACCGGCAGGAAGCAGCCGAGATTAAGGAGCAGATCGATCGACTCGAAAATATTTCCAAAGAGGAGATCACAGAAGAAAAGGCAGAAGAGATCAGAGCGATATCCGAAGCATATCAGGCACTGACAGAAAAGCAATTGAGTTTGATTCCCATTGAGGTAAGAGAACAGCTCACAGCAGCAGTAGAAGCCCTGAATCAAAAAGAGGCAGAGGATAAACAGGCGGCAGACCAGGAGGCAGCAAATGCTGTAATATCCAAAATACGGGCAATCGGAACCGTTGCAAACACATCAGAATGCAAACAGAAAATTGATGCGGCAAGAGCAGCATATAATGCGTTGACCAATGATCAGAAAAAATTAGTTTCGGCCAATATTACAAAACTGCTGACAGATGCAGAAGCCAAATATCAGGATCTGTCAAAACAGACAGAGGATAAATTTGTAATCGGCAACACCTATGAAGATAAAAATTATCTCTACCGGATTACAAGTGATTCCACAGCAGAGGCAGCCGGTCTCAAAGCAGATACAGAAAAAACAATCAATATTCCGGATGTGGTAAGCTTTGGTGGCAAGACCTATCGCGTAACTTCGATTCAGGCGTCTGTTTTTTCAAAGAAACAAGCAACCAGCGTCATAATCGGCAAGAATGTAGAGGTAATTGGAAAGAATGCATTTGCAGGCTGCAAGAAATTAAAGAAAGTTACGATCAAAAGCACTGCATTAACTGAAATCGGAAGTAAAGCATTCAACGGCTGTAAAGTTTTGAAAAACATTACAATTAAGAGTAAGGTTTTGAAAAAAGCAGGCAAAAACTGCTTTAAGGGAATTCATAAAAAAGCTGTGATAAAAGTTCCTTCCAGCAAATATAAAGATTATGCAAAACGTTTGGCAAAGAAGGGACAGAGCAAAACAGTAAAAATTAAAAAATAGCTGAATAATTTGACTATGAAAAATTTAAAGGAGACAAACTAGAGTATGGATAAGTCAAAAGTATATTTCACTACATTTAAAACCAGTTTTACCGAGAATTTATTAACAAAATTACGCAGATTGATGATTACGGCAGGCATCAAAGACATCGACTTTACAGACAAATATGCCGCAATCAAAATCCACTTTGGGGAATACGGCAATTTGGCATTCTTACGCCCCAACTATGCAAAAGTAGTGGCAGATGTTGTCAAAGAGGCAGGCGGCAAACCATTTTTGACAGATTGTAATACCCTTTATGTGGGCAGCAGGAAAAATGCGTTAGACCATTTGGATACGGCATATGCAAACGGATTTTCCCCACTGACAACCGGATGCCAGGTGATTATCGCAGACGGCTTAAAGGGAACCGATGAGGTATTGGTGCCAATCGAAGGGGAATACGTCAAAGAGGCGAAAGTCGGACGTGCGCTCATGGATGCAGATATTCTGATCTCATTGACACACTTCAAAGGCCATGAGGCTACAAGCTTTGGAGGAGCAATTAAAAATATCGGAATGGGCGGCGGTTCCAGAGCCGGAAAAATGGAAATGCACAGCGACGGCAAACCGACTGTCACAGCAGATAAGTGTATCGGATGCGCAAGCTGTACGAGAGTTTGCGCCCATACAGGCGTTACGATTACAGACAAAAAAGCAGCAATTGACCACAATAAATGCGTCGGCTGCGGACGTTGCATCGGCGTCTGTCCTAAGGATGCAATCGAGGCAACTTTTGATGCGTCCAATAAGAGGTTGAACTGCAAAATGGCAGAATATGCAAAAGCAATTTGTCAGAACAGGCCTTGTTTCCATGTCGCATTGGTTTGTGATGTTTCACCGAACTGCGACTGCCATGCGGAAAATGATATTCCCATCATTCCGGATGTGGGAATGTTTGCGTCTTTCGATCCGGTGGCTTTAGATGTGGCTTGTGCAGACGCCTGCAATCGTCAGCCGATCATAGCAGGAAGTGTACTGGCAGAGAATGTGGCGCATCATGAAGGCTGTGACCATGCCGATCATTTCCATATGACACATCCGGATACGGAATGGGAGAGCTGCATTGCCCACAGTGTGAAAATCGGGCTGGGTACAGATCAGTATGAGCTGATTGAAATCTAAAGATATCAGAAACTTGACAAGTCAGAAAAAGTGTTACAAAATGACATAAATGTATAGAATCTGAACCATAAGGCAGAGCAAAAGGCAGACGCCTGACGGGAAAGGCAAAGAGAGGTAATAAAATGACAACCAGAGTAGCCATAATCTCAATCGTCGTGGAAGAATCGGGGGATGTGGAAACACTAAACCGGATACTACATGATTACAGCAGCTATATTATGGGAAGAATGGGTATTCCATATGAGAAGAGAAAGATCTCGTTGATCAGTGTTGTCATGGACGCTCCTGCAGATACGATCAGCGCGATGACCGGAAAAATCGGCATGTTGAAGGGGATTACATCGAAAGCCTTATATGCAAAATTGCAATAAATACAGATTGCAGTAACTACAGGAGGGAAAAGATGCGTCGTCTGATTGACCGGTTAGAACGGGATCATAAGCTGACAAAAGACGAGTGGACTGCCATAATTACAGAAAGGGCGAACAGAGAATATCTGTTTGAAAGAGCAAGAACCCTTGCAAAACAATATTATGGAAATACAGTCTTTATCAGAGGCCTGATCGAATTTACAAATTATTGCAGGAATAACTGTTATTACTGTGGAATCCGCAGAGATAACAGCAAAGCGAAACGTTACCGTCTCAGTGAAGAAGAAATATTAGATTGCTGCAGGGAAGGATATGCCCTCGGATTTCGTACTTTTGTACTGCAGGGGGGAGAAGACGGGTATTATACCGATGAGAAATTAGAAGAACTCATCCGAAAGATCAAAACCCTATACCCGGACTGTGCCCTCACCCTCTCCATTGGGGAGAAAAGCAGGGAAAGTTATGAAAGGTATTTTCGCGCAGGGGCAGACCGCTATCTGCTGCGGCATGAAACTGCCAACGAGGGGCATTATAGAAAGCTGCATCCGAAGGAACTGACATTAAAAAACCGCATGGACTGTCTTTGGAATCTGAAAGAAATCGGATACCAGGTAGGATGTGGATTCATGGTGGGTTCTCCGGGACAGACAGCAGAGTGCCTTGCAGAAGATATGCTCTTTATTACTGAATTACAGCCGCATATGGTAGGCATCGGACCATTCGTTCCACACCATGAAACGCCTTTTGCCAAAGAATTGCAGGGGACGGCGGAGCAGACCTTATATATGATCGGGCTGCTGCGTTTGTTAAAGCCAAATCTTTTGATTCCTGCAACGACTGCGCTTGGAACCATTCATGCAAGAGGGCGGGAAGAAGGTATTTTAGCCGGAGCCAATGTGGTGATGCCTAATCTTTCTCCTGTCGGGGTTCGGAAGAAATATGAATTATATGACAACAAAATCTGCACCGGAGACGAGGCTGCGGAATGCAGGCACTGCTTACAGGGAAGAATCGAGAGTATCGGTTACAAACTGGCCGTAGGCCGGGGAGATCCGGCAGAAGATACAGGAGGAAATTATGTATAATGTAATGTCGCCAAAGGCAGAAGAATTCATCAGTGATGAAGAGATTCGGGCATGTCTTGCATATGCCGAAGAAAATAAAAACAACAGGGAAGTTATTGAACAGATTCTTAAAAAAGCATCTGAAATGAAAGGCATTTCCCATAAAGAGGCAATCGTACTTTTAGATTGTGAATTAGAAGATTTAAACGAAAAAATTTACAAATTGGCAGAGAAGATCAAAGAAGAATTTTACGGTAACCGTATTGTTATGTTTGCGCCGCTGTATTTGTCCAATTACTGCGTCAACGGATGCAAATACTGCCCGTATCATCTGAAAAATAAGCATATTGCCAGAAAGAAACTGACGCAGGAAGAGATTATTGAAGAAGTAACGGCGCTGCAGGATATGGGACATAAGAGACTTGCTCTTGAGGCCGGAGAAGATCCGGTGAATAATCCCATTGAATATATTTTAGAGAGCATCAAGACCATATACAGCATCAAGCACAAAAACGGGGCAATCCGCCGCGTCAATGTCAATATTGCGGCAACTACCGTAGAAAATTACAGGAAATTAAAAGATGCCGGAATCGGCACATATATTTTGTTCCAGGAAACCTACAACAAGAAATCCTATGAAGATCTGCATCCCACCGGACCAAAGAGCGATTATGCTTATCATACAGAGGCCATGGATCGGGCGAGAGAGGCCGGCATTGACGATATGGGAATCGGCGTTTTGTTCGGACTGAATAACTATCGTTATGATTTTACCGGAATCATTATGCATGCAGAGCATATGGAGGCATATGGCGGTGTGGGACCTCATACCATTAGCGTGCCTCGTGTCAGAAAGGCAGATGACATTGATCCGGATGTTTTTGACAACGGAATCAGTGACGATACCTTTGCCAAAATCGTGGCATGCCTTAGAATTGCAGTTCCCTATACCGGCATGATCGTATCCACAAGAGAATCCCAGGCCAGCAGGGAGCGTGTGCTGCATCTTGGTATTTCTCAGATCAGCGGCGGTTCGAAAACCAGCGTAGGCGGCTATGCCAAAGAAGAGGCGCCGGAGGATAATTCTGCACAGTTTGACATCAGCGACAACAGGAGTTTAGACGAAGTCGTACATTGGTTAATGGAAATGGGCTATGTACCCAGTTTTTGTACTGCCTGCTACAGAGAAGGCAGAACAGGGGACCGGTTTATGACATTACTGAAAAATAAGCAGATCATCAACTGCTGTCATCCGAATGCATTGATGACATTAAAGGAATATCTGGAAGATTATGCTTCCGAAGAGACAAAAGAACTCGGCGGAAAGTTAATCACAGAAGAATTGAAAAAGATAACCAATGAAACCGTAAAGACAAAAGCGGCGGAATATATTGAAAATATCCATTTGGGGAAACGGGATTTTCGATTCTAAGAAATTTTAACGTCGTGGGGAAACGGAATCTGCCGGTCCTAGATTTGATAAGATAGAACATGGAGCGTATGCAAATGGGCATGAATGAAACACCTTCTGCGAATCGAATACACATTGGAATTTTCGGAAGAAGAAATGCCGGGAAATCAAGTATTATAAACAGCATTACCGGGCAGGATTTGGCAATTGTTTCTGACATAAAAGGAACGACGACAGATCCTGTGGGCAAGGCCATGGAGCTTTTGCCCCTTGGCCCGGTAGTGGTAATTGATACACCGGGATTAGACGATACAGGAGAGCTGGGAGAAAAACGGATTGCCAAAACCCATCAGATTTTAAACAAAACCGATATTGCGGTGCTGGTGGCAGACGGAATGCAGTTCCCGGGGAAAGAGGCATGGGCACAGTTAGAACAGCCTCTGCTTGAGAAGTTTGCGTCCCGGAACATTCCCTATGTGATTGCTGTGAACAAATCCGAAGAAATATCGGAGCAGCAGAAAAAAGAGATCACATCTTTTTTGGAAAAAGAAGACAAGAAATTGTTTGTCAGCGCCAAAAGCGGGCAGAATATACATGAGTTAAAAGAGCGCATTGCAGCGCTTGCTCCTTCCGGGGAGGCGGCAAAAAAGCTGGTAGGGGATCTGCTTAGGCCAAATGATGTTGCCGTATTGGTTGTACCTATTGATTCCGCAGCGCCAAAGGGAAGATTAATCCTTCCTCAACAGCAGGTGATTAGAGATTGCCTGGAGGCCGGCGCATTGGCGGTTGTGACAAGAGAGAGGGAGCTTTCCGGGGCACTGCAATCCCTGAATCAAAAGCCAAGAGTGGTGATTACCGACAGTCAGGCTTTTGAACAGGTGTCAAAAGAGACACCGTCTGATATTTATCTGACATCGTTTTCCATATTATTTTCCAGATATAAGGGAAATTTAAAACAGCAGGTGCAGGGAGCAAAGGCACTGCATCAGTTAAAAGATAACGACATAGTGTTGATCTCTGAAGGATGCACCCATCACAGACAGTGCGAAGATATCGGCACCGTAAAAATGCCCCGGTGGATTTTGGAATTTACCGGGAAAAAAATTCAGTTTGAGTTTACAAGCGGTACCCAGTTTCCGGAAGACTTATCGAAGTATGCCCTGGTGGTGCATTGCGGCGGCTGTACTTTAAATGAACGGGAAATGAAATACCGCCTGAGGTGTGCCAAAGAGGCAGGCATACCCATGACAAATTATGGAACCGCCATTGCAGAAATGCACGGGATCTTAGACCGCAGCCTTGCAATTTTTGAGGAACCGCTTTTATGCACAGGAGCGCATAAAGATATATAGCCGCAGAAATCCACAGGAGGGATTATGAATATACAGGATAAGCTGGAAAGAATTTTACGGGAATTGCATATTATGGTTTCGCGGGCGCCGGCATCCGATATCAATGAAGACTATGTTTTGGTTCCCAAGAAAGAGATACAGAAGGAACTGGGGAATTTAAGCCAGACGGTCAGGGAAATGATGGATGCATACGAGGTAACGGAGCAGGGCAGGAACCGGGGAGAATTAGAGGCGGAAAAACTTCGTATGGAGATCATACGGGATGCCAATCAGCAGGCAGAGGATATCTATGCCGCGTCTGTTATCTATTCGGAAGACGCGTTGGGACGGATTCAATTTATCATGGATCAGGCGGAAATGGCTGCCAGCGAAGTTTTAAAGCGTATGAACCGGGAAATGGAAGAAGAAAAACGCATTGTGCGCAGCAATCAGTTGGAGCTGATCACACAACTGGAAGATATGAAAGATACCGCCAAATATATGAAAATTATTGACGAACGCAACCGGGAACTGGCGAAAGCGAAAGCGCAAAAGAAGGAGAGCAAGCAGTCTCGGAAATATCAGCGTAAAGGAGAAAGAGATCCGGAATTTACGGCAATTACACCGGAGATCAAGATCAACGAAGAATATTTTGAAAAAGCAGGATTGACACCGGAAGGCATTCCAAAAGAAGTGGCGGAAGAAATGGCAAAAGAGGCGCCGGAAGAGCCGGTTGTATATGAAAAACCGGTGATCAAAGTCAACCCGGAATACTTTGAGAAAACAAAAAAAGAAACCGGAGAAGAGAAAAAAGAAGAAGAGAAGAAACCGGAAGAAAAACGCCAGAGATTTTTCCCGTTTGGAAAGAAATAGGAGGAGAAGGGAACATGAATCGGATACTCGTCTGTGACGATGACAGAGAAATTGTAGAGGCAATAGAAATTTACCTGCTGCAGGAAGGATATGATGTGATTAAGGCATATGACGGCGCCCAGGCATTGGAAATATTGAAAAAGCAGGCTGTAGACCTTTTGATCATTGATGTCATGATGCCCAAATTAGACGGCATCCGCGCCACATTAAAAATCCGTGAAGACAGCAGCATTCCGATTATCATACTATCTGCAAAATCAGAAGATTCCGATAAAATCCTAGGATTGAACATCGGCGCAGACGATTACCTGACGAAGCCTTTTAATCCGCTGGAGCTGGTGGCAAGAGTCAAATCACAGATCAGGCGGTATACAAAGCTTGGAAATGCCGCAGAAAACAGCCAGGCTGTTTATCAGACAGGAGGGCTTGTCATCAATGACGATTTAAAAGAAGTTACGGTAGATGATGAGCCGGTGAAGCTGACACCGATTGAATACAATATTCTGCTGTTGTTAATGAAAAACCAGGGAAAAGTATTTTCGATTAGTCAGATTTATGAAAGCATCTGGAATGCAGATGCCATTGGCGCAGACAATACGGTTGCGGTGCATATCCGGCATATTCGGGAAAAAATAGAGATCAATCCCAAGGAACCCAGATATATCAAAGTGGTTTGGGGAATCGGATATAAAATAGATAAAGCATAGGGGATAGATTATGGAGAACAGACAATTTGGCAATGGATTTAAAACAGTTGCGGTTTTACTGCAAATGGTATTTCTAATACTTGTCATTGTAGCTCTTACTTTCATGGTCAATTTATTTGGAAGGAGTAGGTTTAGTTTTCGGGATGTCGGGAATAACTATTCCTTTTTTCATTCTTATTATTATGTAGAAAGAATCACAGATGAGATAAAAGAACTGACGGTATATCTGCAAATGAAGAAAAATGCCGGGGAGCATGAACCGGATAATGCCATTTATAAGCATTACAAATTAAAATTTGATGACGGCGATACGAATCTTTATTATCTGTTTTGGCATGAAGATGCTTTTTATTCAAATATACCAAAGATAAAGACAAAAGAGGAAGCCAGGGAGTTTGGAGAGAATTGCGGCAATTATCTGTATTATGATGACATGTCTATGACAATAGAGGGAAATTTTGACCATTTAAACCGGATTTCCGACATAGAATTCTTACGTCTGTTTCAGAAAGAACGGGGTGGAGCGCTTTTGATCGCAGTGGATACTTCACTGCCGAAGGATGATGAAATTGCAGATGCGGAAAACATTTACAGAACTTATTTTCCGTGGGCGGGAATTGGGATGTTTACGGCAATCCTGGCTGGAATATGTTTTCTGTTGAGTATGATTTATCTTACACTGGCAACCGGACGGGACGGAGAAGATGACCGTATACGACTGCATCGCATTGATTATCTGCCAACAGAAATTCTTTTTGCGATTACCGTTGCTTTTATCATATCCTTAATTGCGTTCTGTGCGAGATTAGGAGGGAAGGAATGGGGAATGTCCAGTTCTCTGATCCTGACCGGAACATTAGTCTTTCTATCGGATGCGGTGCTGCTGATGCTGTATCTGAGTTTTGTCAGAAAAATTAAAGCAGATATACTCACTTCCTGCAGTTTGACTTCCTATATGGTACGAACCTTTAAAAAGGGAATGCGCAAACAGGGGATCGGTAACCGAGCGAAAATTAAATTCGTCATCTATACGTGCTGTGTACTGGTTTTTTCCTGGGAAGCATTTCTCGGGAGGCAGATTTGGGCAGCAGCAGGACTGCTGGCGGTGTTTGGCTATACCGCAGTACATTTTCTGCAAGAGGCGCTTCAAAGGACGAAGATTTTAGAGGGAATCCGGGAAATCGGACATGGAAAGCTGGATTACAAATTTGATCTGAAAGAGTTTAACGGGGATTATATGGAGCTGGCAGAGGAGATCAACGGCATCGGAGACGGATTGATGAATTCCGTTGAAGAAAATGTGAAAAACGAGAGATTGAAAACCGAGCTGGTCACCAATGTATCCCATGATATTAAGACACCCCTGACTTCGATTATCAATTATGTCAACCTTATTAAAAGGGAAGGCAGCTGGAATGAAAACGTAGAAAATTATGTGGAAATTCTGGAACGGAAATCCCAGCGGCTCAAACAGCTGACGGAAGATCTGGTGGAAGTTTCCCAGATTACCAGCGGAAATATTCTTTTGGATATGCAGCCGATCAATATGGTAGAGTTGATCTGCCAGACCGGAGGCGAATTCAATGAAATGTTTGAAGATGTGGGACTTACGATCATAACAAGGCTGCCGAAGGAACCGGTTATGATCTTAGCAGACGGAAGCCGTGTCTGGAGAGTTGTGCAGAATTTGTATAATAACGTGGCAAAATATGCCATGCAGAATACAAGGGTATTTGTGGAGTTAAAAGTAAATGACGGATATGCAGAATTTTCGATTAAGGATATTTCTGCCCAGGGAATTCACATGCCGGTGCAGGATCTGGGTGAGCGGTTTGTCAGAGGGGATGAATCCAGAGGAACGGAAGGCCATGGACTGGGGCTTTCCATTGCCCGAAACCTGACAACCCTTATGGGCGGAACCTTTGAAATCAGCATGGACGGGGATCTTTTTATTGTATCTATCACATTTCCCGTTATAAATCCCTAAAAATATTTCTGGAGGTAACAATGTATTTTAGTTCAATGACTTTTTTGTGGGTTTTTCTTCCGATTACGCTGATCTTATATTTGATTATGGAGCATTTCGGAAAAAACTTTGTAGGCAACATTGTACTGCTTTTGGCAAGCCTTATTTTTTACGCATGGGGAGAGCCGGTTTATATTCTGCTGCTGCTTTTTTCGGTGGTGATGAATTATGTGTTCGGAGTACTGTTGGGCGTGGAAAATATGCGGTATAAAAAGCTGGTTCTGATGCTTGATGTGCTGCTGAATATCGGTTTGCTGGGTTTTTTCAAGTATTTCAATTTTTTTGCCGTATATATCAATCAGATTTTGGGACAGGATTACATACCCATGAGCCAGTTTGCGCTGCCCCTTGGCATTTCTTTTTACACCTTCCAGGCGATGTCGTATGTCATTGATGTGTATCGTGGGGAAGTAAAAGTGCAGAAAAATTTCTTCTATCTGCTTTTGTATATTTCCCTGTTTCCCCAGCTGGTGGCAGGCCCGATTGTTAAATATAAAGATATCGAGGAGCAGATTCTTTGGAGAACAAATACTTCCGCAAAACGGGCATATGGGGTGAAACGCTTTATCTACGGTCTTGGTAAGAAGGTGCTTTTGTCGAATGTGTTTGGAAAATATGTAGATATGGTCCTGGGCTTTGAGGCTGCAAAGCTTAGTACAGGGCTGATCTGGCTGGTGATGATTATGTATACTTTCCAGATTTATTATGATTTTTCCGGATATTCGGATATGGCGATCGGCCTTGGATCTATGTTCGGTTTTGATTTCCGGGAAAATTTCAATTATCCCTATATTTCAAAATCCATACAGGAATTTTGGCGGAGGTGGCATATTTCCCTTTCCACCTGGTTTAAGGAGTATGTATATATTCCCCTGGGAGGGAACCGGAAAGGCAGTGTGCGGACGTATGTAAATCTTTTTATCGTATTTTTGCTGACCGGTTTCTGGCATGGAGCAAGCCTGACTTTTATTTTCTGGGGTCTGTTCCACGGATTTTTTATGATCGTGGAGCGTTTGGGATTTGGCAGAATCTTAGAGAAGAATCCTTTGAAATTTTTAAACCATATTTATGCATGGATCGTAGTTGTCTGTGGCTGGGTATTGTTCCGTATGGATGGAATGAAAAAGGGGCTTGCCTGTTTAAAGGGAATGTTCCTTTATCAAAAAGGGGAATACAATATTATGGCCTGCCTGAATGCGGAAGTGATACTGGTTCTTTTAATCGGGCTTTTGTTCTGCGGCATTTTACAGAATCGGATTCCGAAATTGAAAACGGCGCTTTTTGATAAAGAAGAGATATCGGTGTTCCAAATGGGATGTCTGGTTGTAATATTCTTCCTTTGTGTGATCTCTCTTTCTGCTGATTCGTATAATCCGTTTATTTATTTCCGGTTTTAGGAGGCGAAGATATGAAAAACAAAGTGTTATTTGTCTTGTTTCTGCTGATGCTTACAGCACCGGCAATTACTTTTTTGTTTGTGAAGGATTATATTGATTCCGAAAATCATGAAAACAGAAATTTTGCTGAAGCGCCGGAGATTTCCTTTGGGAATCTGCCGTCTTTTCCTCAGCAGTTTGACGATTGGTTTAATGATTATCTTCCCTATAAAAACCAGCTTGTGATGACGAATACGATGAAAAACGATTTTTTGGGCGTTGGGACAACGGCAATGGAATATATGACCGGTTCCATGGTAATCAGAGGAAAGGACAACTGGCTGTTTTATAATGCGGAGAAACAGCAGTCATTTAATGATTATCTGTGCAACAATCTTTATGAAGAGGCAGAGCTTGCGGAAATTGCCAAGGGCTATGTG
>CAYQRG010000004.1:0-24042 GCA_964419645.1 uncultured Eubacterium sp. | reverse complement strand
ACTTGATTGGTACATCAGAACATTCCATGATCGGTAAATTTATTGATACGATCAATGAAGAAGAGAAGCTTCCCTATACGATGACAAGTTATTCGCCCTGTTTTAGAAAAGAAAAGGGAGCACATGGGATTGAAGAGCGGGGCGTATACCGGATACATCAGTTTGAAAAACAGGAGATGATCGTTGTATGTAAGCCGGAAGAATCTAAGATGTGGTACGATAAATTATGGCAGAATACGGTAGATTTGTTCCGCAGCCTGGATATCCCGGTTCGTACCTTAGAGTGCTGCTCCGGTGATTTGGCTGATTTGAAAGTAAAATCCTGTGACGTAGAGGCATGGTCTCCCAGACAGAAGAAATATTTTGAGATCGGAAGCTGTTCTAATCTTGGAGACGCTCAGGCGAGACGGTTAAAGATTCGCGTGAAGGACAAGTCCGGCAATAAATATTTTGCCCATACGCTGAACAATACCGTAGCCGCTCCTCCCAGAATGCTCATCGCATTATTAGAAAATAATCTCAATGCGGACGGCAGCATCAATATTCCGAAAGCATTACAGCCATATATGGGCGGAAAGACCAAAATCCAGTAGCCATTTATCAATGCGATTCATGTTTGAAAAAATCATGCATGAATCGTATTTTTTTGAAACTTTTTGTCTCTCTCATTCGTATTTGAAGTGAAAAGGGGAATGTTAGTATGATTCAGAGCCAAATGGAACATTTTTTTCGGGAATATTACGGAGTTTGTTATCGTGCTGCGTTTACTTTGGTGAAAAATCATGCAGATGCAGAGGACATTGCCCAGGAGGTGTTGATCCGATTGCTTGTATACCGGCCGGAGTTTGCAAATGGAGAACACGAAAGAGCATGGATGATACGTACCGCGATTAATTTAGCAAAAGATCTTTTAAAAAGCAAATGGCACAAAACAACAGTAACAATGGATGAGGTGCCCACAGAAGAGCGAAGTTATTTTCAGCTTCCCCATATGGAGACGGATGACACCTTATGGGTATTGCTGGAACTGCCCCAGAAGTATAAAGAATGTCTCTATTTGTTTTATTATGAAGATTATTCCATTCGGGAAATTGCAGGCGTGTTGGAAAAACCGGAGAATACGATTAAAACAAATCTCAGACGTGGAAGAGAACTGTTAAAAGAGAGGTTAAAGAGAGGAAATTGAGGATATGGCATTGAATGGCGTAAACGGAAAGTGGTTTTCGGAACAAATGAATACCGGATATTATTCCGATCCGAAAATGCAGGAGGGTGCAAAAGAAGGATTTTCCAAAAATCTAAAAGGCATGTCGGATCAAAATACAGAAGAATCCGGCGGAGAACAGGAGGTTTCCGATCAGAAGAGTTATAACCGGATTGATTATTATTATGGCAAAACGGCAACGGAGCTGATGCTGCAGTGGAACGGCCATATCAAAATGAACGCAGTCCTGGAGTGCGGCGTCCGTCATATAGAATGCAGTGAAAGCGATTATGTAAAATCTTTTGCCACAGAAGGCTATACCTTAAGAGCCAGGGTGGAAGCAGATATGCACAGGGTTTATATTGAGCAGAAAAACGAAGACGGAACCTATCAGGCATATGAAGTAAATCCTCTTAAAGTTTCAGAGGATACAAAAGATCCTGTGGAGAAAATGGCAGTAGAGGCATGGCAGAAGGCAAGGGAGCTGTTCAATAACGGAATGGTGAAGGAATACAATCCGAATCAGGAAAGTGAAGAAGAAACAGAAGAGGACCTTGTCACCTTTACCAAAATGTTAGAAGAGTTTCACGAATTTGTGAAAAAGAGGATTAAGGAAGGACCTCCGAAAATCCCAACCGGCGGCTCGGAATTTTCCATAGAAGATTGGGAAAAGCTGATGAAAAAAATCGATGAGGATATTGATGCATACAAAGCCGAATTAAGGGAAAGAATTCGCAAGGACCAGGGCAAAAAGCCCATAAGTCCACCGGCCGGCAGCGCAGTGGAGACCAAGACACTGGCAGAAACGGCAGGTGTAGAGCCGGGAGATGAAGAATCGGAAGAAAAGCCTGTTTTGGAAAAAGAGGCTATGGAAGGAGCGAATCCAACTTTGCCAAGGGGCAGCAGTTTTTTGGCGCGTCTTATGGGAGAAAAAAAAGCCCCCTATTCCTATTTGGCAGATGAGTCCGGCGTGATCGTATACAACGGGGTGGCGTTTATCTGTGACAATCAGAAACAGCAGATTTGTCTGGGAGATGTGACGGATTCCAAAAATGTATTGACCATACCCCTTGCCAAAGGAGGTTGCCTGAAAGTAAACCGAGACAATCTGGGAGATTTAGCGAGAGCCATTGGCATGTTTTCACCGGAGGATGTAGAACGGATTCTACGAGCGATTGCAAGAGATAACAAAGCAAGGGAAATGGGAATGGAAATCGAAGATATGAAAATGAAGGGCATATAAAAAAATTGGTCGGCAGATTCTGATTCTGCCGACCGATTTTGTCTTAGGGAAAAGATTTTAAATAAGATTCCAGACAGCGATCCAACGTCATCTCCGTAAACACGGCAGGATCTTCCCGGGAAAGTTTTACCATTAATGCATATGTTTTTGGCGTAGTTGAAATGGTAGGAAAAATTTCCTTGCAGGAAAGCCGGAGTACGGTGCGGCTGTTGAGAATGGTGTCTACAGAATCCGTTTCTGCATTGTAAAAGGAATGACCGTATGCCATGAGAGGCTCCTTTCTGTGAGTGGATAATAATCTTAGAGTATTTAAATTACTTACAGTATAGCATACGCTGTTTTAGAAAACAATAAGGAAAATGCGGACAGTCCGAAAATGGATTTTCATGAAAACAGTAAATTCCCGGTTGCGAAGGAAACAAACTCCTGCTAATATGGTAATAGTGCGTTGAGATTTGGAAAGAGGAGTTTAAAATCATGAGAAAGAAAAAAGCATGTTTATGGATAGAAATAGCAGCACTTACTGCAGCATGTCTGTTTATGACAGGATGCACAACGAAACGGGAGCGTCTGGAAAAAGAAGATGCATACCGGACAATTGGAATTAACGCTATGGAAAGCGGTGACTATGCAGCAGCTATGGAGGCTTTTGATAGTGCCTTAGAACTGGCGGATGAAATCGGAGCCGTTGAAATGGATATTTGTTATTATAAAGCGGCAGCCCAGTTTGCGGCCGGGAATTTAAACGACGCCATTGAAACGTATAATGCGCTTTTGGAGTCGGATGAGAAGAATTCAGATGCCTATTTTCTCCGGGGTTCTGTGTATCTGAAAATGAATGAGAGCATAAAGGCACTGGATGATTATGAGAAAGCCATTGAATACGCCGAAAATGATGAAATTTATCTTGTAGTATATAACAGCTTAAACGGAGCCGGATACGAAAAAGAGGCAAAAGCTTATCTGGAAACGGCATTGGAGAAAAAGGCCGGGAAAAAAGCCGAAAATTATACGGTAAGGGGCAAAATTTATCTGTTAAAGGAAATGTATCCGGAGGCAATCGAATTCCTTACAACTGCCACAGAAAAAGGAGATGTGGAGGCAAATTTATATCTTGCCCAAGCTTACGAGGCATCCGGCGAAGAGGCAAAGGCGGACGCCTGCCTGGATGCATATATTGAGGTGAATCCCGGAAGCAGCGTAGATTATAACAGGCAGGGCAAAAAGAAAATGGCAGAAGGAAATTATGCGGAGGCCATTTCTGATTTTACGAAAGGCTTAGAATTGGAACAGGTGACCAATGAGCAGGAATTGCGCAGCAATCTGATCGCGGCATATGAATACAGCGGCGATTTTGAAAAAGCAAAAGAGCTGATGCAGGAATATGTAACGGACTATCCCGGTGATGAAGCTGCAGCAAGGGAATATTTGTTTTTAGGAAAAAACAGAGATGAGGAGCAGGATACAAAATGATCCGAAGTGAAGAAGAAAAGGAAAGAGTTCTTTTGGTGGGAGTCAGCGAGCAGGATGGCGATGATACGGAAGATTCCATAGAAGAATTGGCAGAACTGGCCAAAACAGCCGGAGCAGAAGTTGTGGGAACGCTGATTCAAAACAGAGAGAGAGTCCACCCCGGAACCTATGTGGGCAAAGGAAAAGTAGAAGAGATCCGAGAATTAATGTTTGAGACAAATGCGGATGGAATCATTTGTGATGACGAACTTTCTCCCGCACAGCTTAGAAACCTTTCCGATATGCTGGACGCAAAAGTTATGGATCGGACATTGATCATACTGGATATCTTTGCCATGCGAGCGGCCACCAGTGAAGGAAAGATTCAGGCGGAACTGGCCCAGCTAAAATACCGCGCTTCCAGACTGACCGGAATGGGGCGGGCTATGTCAAGACTTGGCGGCGGCATTGGTACGAGAGGACCGGGAGAGAAAAAATTGGAGATAGACAGGCGCTTGATCGGCAGCAGGATTTCCCAGCTAAAACGGGAACTGGCAGAGGTTCGTAAGCACCGGGATATTACCAGAGGAGAGCGAATCAAAAATAAAATTCCGGTGGCAGCTATTGTGGGGTATACCAATGCAGGCAAATCTACGCTTTTGAATACCCTGACCGATGCAGATGTATTGGAAGAAAATATGTTATTTGCCACGTTAGATCCTACCACCAGATTGTTAGAACTTCCGGGCAAGCAGCAGATTTTGCTGACAGATACCGTTGGTTTTATCCGAAAATTGCCCCATCATCTGGTGGAGGCTTTTAAGAGCACTTTGGAAGAAGCAAAATATGCTGACTATATTTTGCATGTGGTAGATGCTTCCAATCCAAAAGCGGATAAGCAGATGCATATCGTATATGAAACACTGCGGAGCCTTGGGATTGAAAATAAGAAAATCATAACCTTGTTTAACAAGCAGGATATTAGAACAGAGGAAGAGCCTCTGTATGATTTTCAGGCGGATTGTACCATTGATATTTCTGCAAAATACGGAAAAGGATTGGAACAGGTAAAAGATACGCTGGCAGATTTTCTGCGGGAGGATAAGATATTAGTAGAGCGGATGATTCCCTATCAGGATGCAGGAATCCTGCAGCTAGTGCGCAAACAGGGAGAACTGTTAGAAGAATCCTATGAACCGGAGGGGATTTTCATCCGAGCTTATGTGCCGATGAATGTATATGGAAAATTGAATTAAGAAACAGGCTCATGTATTCAAGAGCTCTCATTGGATGAGAGGAATACATGAGCCTGTTATTTATGCCTTTATTCCAATGTCTTACAAAGTGTAAATTTAGCTGCGTTTCAAATTGTCAAGGCCAGTGCGGTTAATGGCTGCCGTTAGCGCATTGATAGAGGCTTTGATAATATCCTCGTCCATGCCGACACCCCAAATCAGCTTATCATGAGAAGTAATTCCCACATAAGCCAGCGCTTTCGAGGAAGAACCCCGGGAAAGAGCATGTTCTGTATATTCTGTCAGCTCATAAGTGATATTGAAATGCTTTTTAATCGCAATGCTGACAGCGTCCAGACGGCCGTTACCTTTTGCAGTTACAACATCTGTTTCACCGTCGTTAGAGGTAATTGTGACGGTTGCTTCAATTCCGTTCTCCTGTTTGAAATGGCATTCCGGAACGTGGAAAGAGCTTGCAATATTGCGGTAAGTGTCTTTGAAAATCTGATAAATTCTTTCTGCATCCAGTTCGCTGTGTTCCTTGTCGGAAACATCTTTGACAAGATAACCGAATTCTTCTTTCATCCTGTCCGGAAGAGAAATGCCGTAAGTCTGTTTTAATACATAGCTGACGCCGCCCTTACCTGACTGGCTGTTGATGCGGATGACATCGGAATCATAAGTGCGTCCCACATCCTTTGGATCAATGGGAAGATACGGAACGGTCCAGTATGGATCTTCTCCGGAATCGTGAACAGCCATGCCTTTGGAAATGGCATCCTGGTGGGAGCCGGAAAATGCGGTAAATACCAAATCTCCTCCATAGGGCTGGCGCATGGAAACCGACATATTCGTCAGTTCTTCATAAGTCCTGCGGATATCTTTCATGTTGTGGAAATTCAATTCCGGATCTACGCCGTGGGAATACATATTCATAGCCAGTGTAACAATATCTACATTTCCGGTGCGTTCCCCATTGCCGAATAAAGTTCCTTCGATGCGGTCTGCGCCTGCTAACAAGCCCAGTTCTGCATCACTGATGCCGCTGCCTCTGTCGTTGTGGGGATGCAGAGAGATCAGAACACTGTCTCTGTATTTCAGGTTTTTGTTGAAATATTCAATCTGGCTGGCAAATACATGAGGCATGGAATACTGTACGGTGGAAGGCAGATTGATAATCGCCTTGCGTTCCGGCGTCGGCTGCCAGACATCCAGTACAGCGTTGCACACTTCCAATGCATAATCCATTTCTGTTCCGGTAAAACTTTCCGGAGAATACTCAAAGGAAATATTGCCTTTTTCGTTTTTAGACAAGTCATAGACGAGCTTTGCGCCGTCTACCGCAATCTTTTTGATTTCTTCTTTTGATTTTTTAAATACCTGCTCACGCTGCGCAACGGAGGTGGAATTGTATACGTGTACAATGACATTCGGAGCTCCGTCAATGGCCTCAAAAGTACGTTTGATAATATGCTCTCTTGCCTGGGTAAGTACTTGTACCGTTACGTCCTCAGGAATCATATTCCGCTCAATGATCGCCCGCAGAAATTGGTATTCCGTCTCCGATGCGGCCGGAAAACCGACTTCAATATGTTTGAATCCAATATCTACCAGCATTTGGTAGAATTTTATCTTTTCTTCCAGATTCATTGGCTCGATCAAAGCCTGGTTGCCGTCTCGAAGGTCAACGCTGCACCAGATGGGAGCTTTTTCGACGGAATCTTTTTTCACCCAGTCATAACAGTCCACAGGCGGCATAAAATACATTTTCCGATACTTTTCAAATCCCTTCATGTTTCAAATCCTCGCTTTCTAAAATTTGTCAGAAGATGCCCGATATGGTTTTGGTAAGTGTGGGCAGCTTTTGGTCGGGCGGGGCTTTTTGGGATATAAAAAAAGCCCTGCGCCTCTATACGAATACTTTAGAGACGTAAGACATCTTACGCGGTACCACTCTAATTCATGAAATAATCATGCACTCTACGGGTACGGGATGATGGATCGCATCCTTATACCTTTCCCTCATAACGGCGGGCCTCCGTCTGCGTCTACTCTTTTCATTTGAAAATTTCAAGCAGCGACTCCAAGGTGAGTTCTCCATTCTTCATCTGCTGTCTCGCAGCTTCCGGCAGCTCTCTGAAATCTGACAGAACAGGTACTATTCCTTTTCTTCGTCTTTACGGCTTTTATCATAACATATTTATTTTAGAAGGTAAAGAGGGAAAATGAGATTTTTCGTTGAGCCTTGAGGCTTTTTGTGGGTAGGTTGTCAGTTCCTTTTTGCAATTCCTCCTTTTTTCTGTTATAGTGTATATATTAGCATAATTTGAATAACAAATCGAAAAAATAATAGAACGATACAAAGGAGGTGTCCTATGACAAAAACGACACTGGCGATTATGGCAGCCGGTCTTGGCAGCCGTTTTGGAGAAGGAATCAAACAGCTGACACCCGTAGGACCGGGAGGAGAGATCATTATTGATTACTCAATCTACGATGCGATAGAAGCTGGGTTTGATGAGGTGCTTTTTATTATCCGTCATGACCTGGAAAAAGATTTTAAAGAAATCATTGGAAATCGGATTGCAAAAGTCATTCCGACCAAATATGCATATCAGGAACTTTCCGATTTGCCAAAAGGATTTACGCTGCCGGAGGGGCGTACAAAACCCTGGGGAACAGGACAGGCAGTTCTTGCAGCGAAAGATTTGATAGACAATCCGTTTGCCGTAATCAATGCAGATGATTATTATGGCAAAGAGGCATTTGTAAAATTGCATGATTATCTCGCTTCTCATGCAGGAGCAAACAAAAATTCCGATAAAGTGTTTCATGATATCTGTATGGCAGGATTTATTCTAAAAAATACTTTAAGTGAAAACGGCGGAGTGACAAGAGGTGTCTGTGAAGTGGATGAGCAGGAAAATCTCATTAAAGTGACAGAAACTTATGAGATTCGGAAGATAAATGGCGCCATGACTGCTCAGGATGAGTATGGCAAACCAGTAACCGTATCGGAGAATCAACATGTATCGATGAATATGTGGGGGCTGCAACCGGACTTTTTTGAGGAATTGGAAACCGGATTTGAGCAGTTTTTGGCACAGAGAAAACCGGAAGATTTGAAATCGGAATATCTCCTTCCTCGTATTATTGATCAGCTTCTGCAGGAAAAACGGGCAGCGGTAAAAGTGTTAGAGACAAAGGACAAGTGGTTTGGCGTAACTTATCAGGAGGATAAGCCGGGCGTGATAGAGGCAATCCACAAACTGGTGGAACAGGGTGTGTACAAGGCGAAATTATTTGATTCCTGACAGCGTGTGCCAATTGCCGGACATTTCCAGATGTTTTTTTAGAAAGATAATGTTATTTTAATCTATATTTAATTGATCAATATGAAAATAAATATACCGTTTGGAATATGAGATAAGATTAGGAAGAGGATTGAATATGAATAAAAGATGTATCAAATATTTGCTTATATTTATACTGTTGGCAGGAAGCATGCTGATGCTTAGCGGTTCTGTATCTCTGCAGGCGGCAGACAAGAAAGTCACGGTGAATACCTGTAAATTAAATGCCAGTGGCAGTAAGATTACTGTCAAGGCCAAAGTGAAAAGCAAGCCGAAAGGATCAAAGCTGTATCTTTTAAATCTGAATGCCAACGTTTCAGAAAGCGGTAAGAAAAAGGTAACTCCGATTGCCTCTGTTAAGAACAAAAAAGGCACGGTGAAATTCAAAGTAAAATATACGGAGTCTTTGTTATACCAGAAATTTGTTGTAGCGTACAAATCAGGCAAGCAATACCAGATTGTTAGTGATGCAAAATATATTATGAATCCGGAAGTGCTTGCAACTTATAAAGGAAGCGGTCCCACAGTTCATTCCAAGAAAGGGCTGCAGGTGGAGGAATTATCCGATTCTTTGGAAATTGGAACAAAGCATGCAGTTGTTAACTGGACTTTGAATTCTCTTTTGAATAGTAAAGCGACCAATAAGACATCTTTTACATATAAAAACAAAACGTATTATTTGGACGCAGATGTAATTAAGAAAAATGATGATCTGGTGCAGGCATACAATGCGGCAGGCGTAAGAGTAACGGTAATTCTTCTTCTGCCAAAGGATGACTCCTCGGCAGGAACAAAAGCAATGCAGTTTGGAGGATATTCCTATACACTGTATTCTTCCATAAAGACTTCTTCCAAGGAAGGCTGCCAGACTTTTGAGGCGATTATGACGTATCTTGCCAAACGGTACGGCACACAGCAGAATCTGGTGAGCGGCTGGATTGTGGGCAATGAAGTAAACAGCGCCTGCATCTGGAATTACGGTGGCAATAAGAGCCTGGATGCCTATATGACCAATTATGCAAGATCATTTCGCATCTGCTATAACGCAGTAAAAAGCGTGAACAAAAACGCAAAAGTCTATATCAGTTTAGACAACAACTGGAATCTGGATTCAGATGGTTCAGGGAAACGATACTTTACGTCAAAAGCGACGGCAGATAAATTTTGTGAAAAAATAAGAATTTATGGCAAAATTGATTTTCAGATTGCTTATCATGCTTATCCCCAGGGAATGTCAGATCCCATTTTCTGGGATGATACAGATGCCAAAAATTCCAATGACTCCAAAATTATAAATTTTAAAAATATAAAAGTTCTGACAGATTATGCCAAGAAAAAATACGGAAAAAAGAGTACCGTCATGCTTTCGGAACAGTCCTTTAATTCCAGCAGGGGAGAAGAAATTCAGGCGGCAGCTTATGCCTATGCATATTATATCAGTGAAGGCAACAACATGATCGAAGCATTCATCTACGGCAGGGAGTTTGATCATCCCGAGGAGATGAAACAGGGCTATCGCTGGGGACTGTGCAATGAATGGCATGTGAAACGTCTTATCTGGAGTGTATTTCAGTATATTGACACCAGTGAATCTTTTACCTTTACAGATCCCCTGGTGAAGTATACCAATATTAAGAATTGGAAAAAGATTAAAGGATTTAAACGGACCATGTGCAGTAAAATGCCTTCCAGATTGCAGAAGGGCGTTATTACCAAGATTGAACCGGCATCTACCACATCTATTCAATTGGAGTGGAATAAGATGAATGCCGGAGACGGATATGAAATTTACCGAGACGGCAAATTAGTAAAGACAATTTCGGGAAATTCCACTGTGACATATCTGGATCAGAAACTTGTACACGGAAACACGTACAAGTATCAGGTGCGGATGTACAAGGAGGCTCCAAAAGCAGGAGACGCCACAAAACGGACGAAGATATACGGAACTTTTTCCGATGCGGTATCTGTTGTTGTGACAGTCGGAACGCCTGTTTTTAATGAAGCGAACTGGGAAGTGGATGGAAATACAATAAAAGTTGTATGGAAGAAAATGGATGATATTACCAATGGCGGTTTTGAGGTGTATCGTTCTACGGCAGTAAACGGACCTTATACATTGATCCAGACTGTAAATGCGCCGACACATAATTACAAGGATACGAACCTTGCTCCGGGTGTTACTTATTATTATAAAGTCCGTGCCTATTTGACGGCGGGCGGCGTCAACCGTTACAGCAACTATTCCGAACCGCTGGGGAAACAGGCACAGATTGGATTGGCTGCAAGGATAGAAAACGGACAGGTAGTTCTGGAATGGGATGCATGGGAAGGTGCAGATCATTACCGGGTATTTTGTTCCAATCTCACCAATCCTGCTAAAGCAGATTTCAAGCGGATTGATAAAGGGGGAGAAAATGGAATACAGGAATGTACATTCCGTATAAATGAATTTGAAGGAATTCGTTTTGCTCCGGGACAGACTTATCGTTTTTGTATACGGGTAAAAGTAAATGGAGTCCTTTTGCCAAAGTTCAACTCCAATATTCTTCCATTTACGATTGACGAATCTATAAACAATATACCGGTTGTCACACCGCAGACCCCGGTTACGCCGCAGACACCGGTTACACCACAGACGCCGGTCACGCCGCAAGCGCCGGTTACACCGGAAACACCCACCATGCCGAAAGTCCCGAGAGGTATGGACGCAATGGTGCCGGAGAGAATTAAAACATCAGGAAATACAAGCCAAAAGGCAGGTTGATAAAGATGCAGAAGAAGTACAGAAGACAGAAATACTGCATTTGCATGGTCCTCTTTTTTCTGATCGGGATTATCGGTCAGACGGACCATGTGAAAAATCATCCGTTGACTGCGCAGAATGAGGCAGAAACGATGGAAGCCGATGCCGAAGGAGCGTCAGCCTATATAGCAGCAGATACTCTGACAAGGATAGATGATTTTCATATTACGGCAGATGCCGGAGGGACTGTTCCCGATGCTTCTGCAGGAGTGGGAGGAGTAACGATATATATCGCTGCTCTTCTCCTGTTCTGGTTTTTGGGGAGTATTTCACCTAAGAGAAGGATTTGTTTCAGAGAAAAGCGGATTAAGATATTTCGTATCGTTACGTTTATACATCGAATAGACGGCAAGAAAAAATCCTGTTTTGATAGCACAGATTGGATCAAAACGGGAGGTTATTTTAAATGGAAATCGGTACAAAATATAAAATTTTGTCTATAGATGAAGAAAAGGAAGTGCAGTATTATTTAAAACGCATATTTTTACAGAACGGGTACAAATTATATGCAGCCGGAAACGGAAAAGAGGGAATGACACAGTTGGCAAACAGTTGTCCGGACTTAGTACTATTAGATTTGATCCTGCCGGATACAGATGGGATCAGGTTAATTAAAGAAATAAGAGATGTATCAGAGTGTCCGATCATCGTAGTTTCCTCCAAAGCGCAGGAACGGGATAAAGTTGAGGCGCTGGATGCCGGGGCAGACGATTATGTGACAAAGCCTTTTGGAGCAGAAGAATTATTAGCGCGTATTCGCTGCGGACTGCGGCATCGAAAAAAATACGGCAGTCACAATGTGTATCAGGTTAGAGATTTGAAAGTGGATTTTGAAAAGAGAGTTGTGTTCTCCGGGGGACAGTGCATTCATTTGACTCCGGTAGAATACCGCATTGTGGAATATCTGGCTATGAATCCGGGAAAAGTAATCACATACCGGATGCTCATGGAAAAAATCTGGGGACCTTATGTTTCCGAAAACAATAAGATCCTGCGGGTAAACATGACCAATATCCGCCGGAAAATCGGTGATAATCCGGCGGAACCAAAGTATATATTCACAGAGTCGGGCGTGGGTTACCGCATGGCGGAATCCTCAGACGCTTCGGAATGAGGACGGTGAAAAAATACTTCATAAATATTCCAGGCAAAGCTGACAACAATAATCAGAATGCCTGTAATTGCAATAAAATAATCAAATGCGCTGGTGAGTTCCATAATTATGCCTCCTGAATCAATGTTTTCGTCATTATATCGAAAGGAAGGCAGACACAGGAAAAAATGCAGAAATTTTCATGAAAACCTTGCATAAAAGCAGAGAAAATAAGCATATTTTTAGCGTCAGGCATAAGGAATCTTAGCAGGGATGTCTTTAGGCATCCGGATACGTAAATCGTTAAACAGGCATCTGTCCCTTGCCGAAAGGCAGTTGAAAAAGGGCGGATGCTTTTTCCTTTATTTGACATACTTGGGTTTTGACGGTATAATAGAATAATTTCAGAGGGATAAAAAAGAACAAAAATAAAGGATAAAGAAATGAAATTAACAGCAATTGTTCCATGTTATAATGAAGAGGCTGCATTGCGTTATTTTTATGAAGAAATGCAAAAAGTGATGCAGAAAATGCAGGATGTTGAATTTGAATTATTGTTTATCAATGACGGCTCTAAAGATAACACGCTTGCAGTTATCAAAGAACTGGCAGAAAAAGATACTCAGGTGAAATATATTTCTTTTTCCAGAAACTTTGGGAAAGAAGCGGCAATTTATGCCGGACTTGAAAATTCCGACGGCGATCTGACGGTGATTATGGATGCAGATCTTCAAGATCCGCCCTCTCTTTTGCCCGATATGTATCATGCAATCGTGGAGGAAGGGTATGATTCCGTTGCCACTAGGAGGGTGAACCGCAAAGGAGAACCGCCCATTCGGTCTTTTTTTGCACGCAATTTTTACCGCTTGATGAACCGCATTTCCAAAGCGGATATTGTAGACGGCGCAAGGGATTACCGTTTGATGAACCGTGCTTTTGTGGATGCGCTTTTGGAAATGGGAGAATACAATCGTTTTTCCAAAGGTCTTTTCGGCTGGGTTGGATTTCAGACGAAATGGCTGGAATTTCAAAATGTGGAACGGGTAGCAGGAGAGACGAAATGGTCTTTCTGGAAACTGTTTTTATATTCCATTGACGGGATTGTGGCATTTTCCACCATGCCCTTGTCTATTGCGGCATTTTTGGGCGTGATGATGTGTATCATTGCCGCAGCCGCAATTGTATTTATTATTGTCCGGCAGTTATTATATGGAGGTTCTGCATTCGGCTGGCCTTCCATGGTATGCATTATTATGTTTTTGGGCGGCATACAGCTTTTATGCATTGGTATATTAGGTTCTTATCTGGCTAAGACATATCTTGAGGTGAAAAAACGGCCTATTTATATTTGCAAGGAAACCAATATAATAAGAACAGGTGAAGAAAGACATGGATAAACTCAAAATCTGGTTCTGGAAACCGGTGGAAAAGGCATCTCTTTGGTGTATTCATCTGCTGTTTCGGATCATGCACAAAGAACTGACGGCGGAAGGGGAGCAATCGTTTTTGCAGCTTATGCGGTTTAGTTTGGTAGGAGTCAGTAATACGATTGTCAATTACATCGTTTATATAGCCGTGATAGTATTGATACATTGGTTTGGCCTGTGGGAACAGTATGATTATCTGATCGCTACCGTATGGGGATTTGTGCTCAGTGTATTATGGGCCTTTTTCTGGAATAATAAATATGTATTTAAAGAAAAAAAAGGAGAACATCGCTCCTGGTTTGGAACATTGGTGAAAACATATATTACCTATTCGTTTACAGGATTGTTTTTGAACAGTTTTTTAATGGTATTGTGGGTGGATATCTTTCATATGTCCAAAATGATTGCTCCCATTATTAATATGACGATTGGAGTTCCCATTAATTTTCTGATCAATAAATTCTGGGCATATAAATAGAAAGGCAGAAGAATGATAAAAAGCATGGCCTTGCTTACGGTAGTTCTGGGCATATGCCCGTTTCTGCTGGGGCTTTTTTATACAGGATTCATACATTATGCGACCGCTCCAAAGGAGCGTGTCATATCGGGATGCCCGGAGGGTATACATTATGCGGCCGCTCCAAAGGAGCGTGCCATATTGGGATGCCCGGAGGGTATAGAAAAAGAAAAAAATAATATTCTGCTTCATATGGTAGCAGGCTATGTGATGATGTTTGGGCTGTTTGAGATTGTAGCATTGCCTCTTATTTTCCTGCATCAGTCTCTGACGATGCTGGTGTGTTTGTATGGAGGGATTGTACTGGCTATTGCTGTTATTTCTCTGGTATGCAACATCAAACGGATACCGAAGATTTTTTTGAATGTCAAACAGGCAGTGCAGAATTTTACCGTCTGCATCTGGGGGCAGTTTCTGATTATTGCAGGACAGATTTTTATTTATATCCGTTATCAGTATTACAATTCCGATGATGCGTTTTTTGTGGCGTCGGCATCTACTTCCCTTGCGACCAATACGATTTTTGCATACAGTCCCTACACGGGAACTTTATATGAGAAACTTCCGTCGAGATATGTATTGTCGCCCTTTTATGCTTTCACAGCGACGATATCAAAAGTAACAGATACACATCCGGCGATTGTCGCCCATATGGTATTTATGATTTTATTTCTATTGCTGTCCTATGCAGTATATGCGCTGTTGGGAAGGTTATTCTTTTCCTGTAATATGGAAAAATTGGGTTATTTTATGATACTGGTATCGGCGCTGCATATTTTTTCTGCATACAGCGAGCGGACAAGCGGTTTATTTCTGCTGATTCGTCTCTGGCAGGGAAAAGCAGTTTTGGCAGGTATCTTGCTGCCTATGATTTTGTATATGGCAATGCGGATTTTCTTTGATTTTACAGAGAATAAAAGGGAGCGAATGGCAGACTATGTGCTTTTGTTTTTCCTGATGTGCTCCTGCTGTATGGTTTCTTCCATGGGCGTTATTCTGGGAGCGATTATGCTTGGCATTTTGGGAATTTTGGCTGCCTGGAGACAAAAACAGATACGTCTCCTTGTGAATACGGCTCTGTGCTGTCTGCCGAATCTGCTATGCGCTGGGATTTATCTAGTGATCCGATAGGGAGGTACCCATTGAAAGAAATTTTAAATGTTGTGATGTCCATGTATGAGGATTATAATGGCACCGGCATGCAGATGGCCCTGTTTTTTGCCTGCCTGATTTATCTGCTGGTACAAAAGAAAGACCAAGAAAAACGCTATGTGTTTTTGGGATATACGCTTTTGTTTTTTGTGATTTGCTTTTGTCCGGTGACGGCAAAGGTGATTATGATCTGTATCGAAGAATCGGTATATTGGAGAATTTTCTGGCTTTTGCCTACTGTAATTGTAACGGCTTATACTTCCGTGCTGATTATTATGCAGGCAGAGGGGAAGAAAAAACGATATCTGCTCTTAGGAGTTATGCTTCTTGTGGTGGGTATGACAGGCTCCACGGTGTATAACAGCACTATTTTTAGCAGAAAACAGAATAATTACAAACTGCCTCAGGATGTGGTGGACATTTGTGATATGATAGAAGAAGATGCGGCTGCAAACGGGCTTGCCCACAGGAAATTGATTACAGGAAATGAGCTGGTTCCTTTTATCAGGCAGTATGATGCGCAGATTCTGATGCCTTATGGCAGGGAGACGACTCGCGGCGGCAAAACGGAAAATGAAAATGATGCGCAGATTTTCCGGATCATGAGCAGTGATGTGAAAGACTGGGAGGCCCTTGCCTGGTATGCGGCTATGGAAGACTGCAATTATCTGGCCTATCCCATGGAAGGAGGAACTGCAGACGAATTGCTTTCCTACGGATATTCCATTGTGGGAGACAATGGAGCTTACAGGGTTTACCGGAGGGATTTCAAAGAAGAAGATTACGCAGGTGAATGGATTATCACCCAGTATGGAGGAGCAGACGGAGCGCCGCTTACCTTTTATACGATGCAGGATAAAGAAGGACATCTGATTGTAATCGACGGGGGACGCGCAGAGGATGTTTCCTATGTCCGTAAACAAATCAATACCCTGGGCGGACATGTGGATGCCTGGATCATTACGCATCCTCATGGAGAACATGCCGGCGCCTTTATGGAAATTTATAAAAAACCCAAAAAGATTCAAATAGACAAGGTTTATACGATGGAAATGCCAATAGAAAAGAAAGTCCTTCCACAAGATCCCAAGGGAGAAGATAATCTCTACGAACAATGGCAGAATCTGGATATTCCGGAGAGAGAAATGGTACATGCCAAAGACACCTTTGAGGTAGAAGGACTTGCATTCCAGATATTGAACGCATATGATGATTATGTGGATGAATGGTCAGAAGATCCCCTCAATGATGGCTCTTTGGTCTTTCGGGTTACGGCAGGCCGGGAATCCATGCTGTTTTGCTCTGATGTAGGAGAGGCGGCAAGTGATTATCTTTTGGACACATATGGTGAATTACTGCAATCAGACTATATACAAATGGCAGACCACGGCAACCATGGTTTGAATAAGGATTTTTATATACAGGTTGGGGCAAAAGGAGCCTTTTTCGATGCGCCGAATCAGATGATGCAGGAGATGAGCGGAATTTATGATAATCTGCAGAATGCATATGATATGATTTCAAATGGCGCCAAAGTCTATAGCTTTGCAACGACACCGAACCAGATTATTTTGAAATAGATTAGAGTACGCCGGGCATGAGATTCTGTCCGGAAGAGATACAAGGAGAAAGCCTATGTTACATGGAAATATTTTGGGAACCGTATGTTATGCAGTGGCATTTATCTTTTGTGTGGTTCAACTATACCGATACCGCAAATCACATAAGCCAATGAACGGATTTACATGGAGCGTTTTGTCCTTTCTGGCGGCAATCTGCATGGGAGGGATTGTTGCGGGGATATTGAGTCCTCTACACATTCCCATTAATCTATACACAATGGCAGTTGTCTACCTGGTAATCGGTCTGTTTATGATGCTTTTGATCCGCAAAGAGGGTATGACGCAGGAGTATGTCTGGGAAAAGTTTGATTTTATTGTGATCGGTCTGATCACGGTTGTTGTTGCGGCAATCAGCCTGAAAATATATACGACGCAGCTCTGGTATTGCTATTATAATACAGATGCCGGACTGCATTTAAAAGAGGCAACGGAAATCGTGCGGTCCCAGCAGGTGACGAAGATGTATCTGCTGCATCTGCAGAATGCCATGTTTGTAGAAATGATTCAGCCCTTCGTACGGATTGCGGACTGGTATAAGGGTTATATTTTAGGTGACTGCTTTTTCCTTTGGGTAGAAATTCTATTTTTTGCCGCGCTGATTCGTCAGGCGGCCAAGACAAAGGCTTCTAAGGCGCTGTCTATTATTCTGATCTTTTTCTATTTTATGGGATATCCGTTTTTGAGTTTCTATTATTCCTTTGGTTATTGGGCAATGGGAAGTATGTTTGTGGGCTTTCTGATGCTGACTATGCGTCTGTACGAAGAGGCATTGGTGGAGCGGAAGATTACGGTCATTATGCTGATGTTGGGCTGTTTCGGCGTTATGACAAGCTACATGATGTTTGCGCCTGTTGCATTTATTACCGTATTTGTGTATTTGATGATTGTAGCGAAACGGGAGGGCAAAGTATTTTCCAAAAGGAATGTGCTGCTGGCGCTTAAGGTCTTTTTACTGCCAACTGTGCTTGGATTGTATTACTGTCTGTATGGATTCTTTATTTCTTCCGGCACGAGTATTGCAGGAGCTCTTTCCAACCAGGGAGGAATTTATACGGAATTGTACATGGATTTCTTCTGGACGATTCTGCCAGTACTTTTTATGCTGGCATACACATTCAAAAAGCGGAAATTTACGCCGGATGTTGTGTTTTTCTGTGCCTTTTTCGGATTTACCGGTGTTATGCTGCTTTTGACATTGACACATCATACATCGACTTATTATTTTTATAAAACCTATTATCCGTTGTGGATGTTCTGCTGGGCGTTGACGGCAAGAGCCGTTTCTATTATGCTGCAGGAGGCCAAAGAGACATTGATTGCATACTGTGCCATGATTGTAATGTTTGCGGCGCTGTGTTTTGGAAAAGTGGAATATAAAATCGTAACTTCTACAGAAAATATTACAGGAGCAATGCACAGTACGGCATTTTTTACCCTGTATCAGATCGACTGGTCTTTTATCAGAGGAGAGCATACAGGGCTGCCCAATTATGTTTTTGATCTGTTCCAGTATGTTTCGGATCATCTTTCGGAGGAAAAAATGGTGCCTTTGATGACAGAAACCAGTGATTATGGGCAGACTTATTTGTATGAGGGAGCCAGCGGATATGACTTCCCGGATTTTTATGAGTGGCGGCATACGACAGAAGAGCTGCGGCAGGCCTATTATGACTGGGACATCCATTATACCGTTATGATGAAAGAAACGCAGTTTGAAAAAGAGCATGGGGCAGATGTGCTGGCGGATGAGCATGTGGAAGTTATTTTTGAAAATGAGGCAGGCTATGTCCTGGCACTGGAATTATAAAAAAGAGGAAAATGCATGGTAGTAAAAGAAGATCAAACACTGAGAAAATTAATCGATCAGGAGAAGGATAAAATTCCGACGGATTTGGGAGATTATGCAAAATTTTTGGCGTATACCCATGATGACGGGCCGGATGATGTAGAGCAGGAACCGGAACGTAAAGGCATCCGTAAATTAAAGGGAACCCCGGTATGGACATTGATGTATCCGGCGAGAAAGGGGTACCGGGCAGCAAGATTTTTATATCAGAGCGGGGTGTCCGGCGTGTATCAGAAAGCGGAAAACGCCGTAGAGAACAACCGGTTCAAACGAAGAAAAGAAGCCAGAAAGTATCTGACGAAAATCATGCCTACGGAGGAAGAAAAACAAAAGCAAAGGGAGCGCAGTTTCCAGAAGGAGCTCAAGATTAGCGTGCTGGTGCCTTTGTTTAATACGCCGGAGCAGTTTTTGCGGGATATGATTACTTCTGTTATGGAGCAGACCTATCAGAACTGGGAGCTGTGCCTGGCAGATGCGTCAGAAGCAGGCAATGAAAAAGTGGCAGAAATCGTAAAAGAATATATGGCGAAAGATAACCGCATTGTGTATCAGAAACTGGCTGAAAATGCGGGAATCGCAGAAAACACCAATGCCTGTATCCGTATGGCCACAGGGAATTATCTGGCGTTATTTGATCATGATGATATGCTGCATCCTTCGGCATTGTATGAATGCGCCAAAGTGATTGAAAAGGAAGGAGCAGATTTCGTATACACCGATGAAGTGACCTTTGAGGGCACAGAACTTGAGAATATTGTGACCTATCATTTCAAACCGGATTTTTCCGTAGACAATTTAAGAGGCGTAAATTATATCTGTCATTTAAGCGTTTTCAAAAAGGCGCTGACAGAGCAGGTGGGACTGTTTCGGGCGGAATACGATGGCAGTCAGGATCATGATATGATTATGCGGCTTACGGATGCGGCAGAGAAGGTCTGCCACATTCCCAAGGTACTTTATTTCTGGCGGTGCCACAAGATGTCTACTTCTATGAATTTAAGTTCCAAATCCTATGCTATTACAGCAGGCAGAAGGGCTGTCAAAGATGCCGAAATCCGAAGGGGATATCCGGCAGAAGTGCACAGCGCGCAGATTTGTAAGACCCATTACCGGATGAAATATGAGATTGGAACGCCAAAAGTCTCTGTCATCATTGACGGCAGCAAAGGCGATTTAAAAGAAGTTTCCCGCACGGCGGCAGCAATCGAGAAGATTTCTGCTTATCCGGATTATGAGCTGTGCTATGCCTTGTCCCAGGAAGAACTGACAGATACGCTTTCTTTGGCGAAAGGAGATTATCTTTTGCTCCTTGCGGCGGGCATAACCCCTATTACGCCTACTTTTATAGAAGAACTTTTGATGTTTGCCCAAAGACAGGATGTGGGACTGGCAGGGATGCAGGTACTGGATGAAAAGGATTTGATTTTAAGCTCGGATCTCGTAATCGGAAATTCTGCCGATACGCTGGCATTGGAAGTAAACCGGGGCGCCCGTTATGACGCGCCGGGGTATATGGGGCGTAATTACTATGCCCACAATATTTCGGCCATTTCCGGCTGTGCCTGTATGGCGAAAAAAGAAGAACTGACAGCTCTTTGGAAGATCTGCAGCAGTAAGAATACCTTTGGAAAAATTCTGGAAATCTGTTTCCAGATGCGGAAAAAAGAAAAGCAGATTGTATTAAATCCCTATGCATTGTGCAAAATCCCAAAAGAAGCATATAATTGGGAGTTGTCCGTGGCTGATGCCCATAAATTGTGGACAGATTATCAGTCGCAGATTGCAGCAGGAGATCCTTTTTACAATAAAAATCTTTCTTTTGAGAAATATTGGAAGAAGAAATAGATAACAGGAGAGAGCATGTTAAGCGATTTTGATTTAGAAGGAAAAAATAAATTTCAAAAAGCCGTATATTACCTGAAATATTACGGCGTATCGTATACATTCAAAAAAGCACTGAAAAAACTGGGGATTTCCGTCAGCGAGGAGTCGGAATATATGACCTGGTGCAGAAAAAACAGAGCGTCAAGAGGAGAGCTGAAAGCACAAAGGGCAGATGACTTTTCTAAGCAGTTTTCTTTTGTGATTGTATCGGAAGGAAAGGCTGATGCTCACAAAGCAGGCTGGATGAAACAGACCTGCAGTCGTATTTCTTTTGCGGAAATAACGGAAGATGTGACCATATCCTCTTTGCTGGAAAAATACGGAGACGATTATTTTGTATTTTCCGGAAAGGACATCTGCGTTCTTCCAGAGTATCTGTATGAAATAGCAAAAGCAGCCGCAGGCCAATATGAATCTAAGGTCAGTAAAATCCGACCGGAAAATTCTAATCTGCCGGATCTGATTTACACCGATGAAGATAACCGAAACGGGGAAAAGCGGTTTCGCCCCTTTTTTAAACCGGATGCAGATTTGCAGATGCTTTTGAATTTTCCCTATCTTGGCCGCTGTTATGTGATAAAACGAAACCTTTTAGAAACACTGGTACAAGCAGGTGAAGAGATAGATCTTTTGGAAAATGACTGGTATGATCTTTCTTTGCAGGCATTTCGTTATGCAAAGCATATTTATCATATTCCAAAGCCTCTGTTTTCTAATTTGGTATCAAAAGAAGATACTGCATCTTTTGTCCGCAGCACTAGCAGGAAAAACAAAAGCTGCCTTAGGCATTATCTGGAAAGAGAATCCATATCCGGACAAGTAATAGAATCGGATGTACCGGGATTTTTTCATTTGGAATATGATTTAAAAGAAGAGCCTTTGATCAGCATTATCATTCCCAATAAAGATCATATCGAAGATCTGGAGCTTTGTCTTACCTCTTTGAAAAAGAGCGATTATCAAAACTATGAAGTGATCATTGCGGAGAATAACAGTGAAGATCCGGAAACATTTGCTTTTTATGAAAAACTTATGGCAGAGGATCCAAGGATTCATACAGTGACATGGGAGGGCAGTTTTAATTATTCGGCGATCAATAATTTTGCTGCCAAAAGCGCAAAGGGTGAATTGTTCCTTTTTCTGAATAACGATACGGAATTTATCGGAGAGACTGCACTGCGGCAGTTAGCCGTTTCTGTTTTAAAACCCGGCGTGGGGGCGGCGGGAGCGATGCTTTACTATGGTGACTCCACCATTCAGCATGGCGGCGTGATTATCGGTATGGGAGGATTTGCGGCCCATGCTCTCTGGAGCCTTACAGACAGAGACGAAAAATACTATCCGTTTTCTTTGTGTGAGCGGGAAATGAGCGCTGTAACGGGAGCGTGCCTTATGGTGCGGCGCTTCGTATTTGAAGAAGTCGGCGGAATGGAAGAAGAATTTGTAGTGGCATTAAATGATGTGGATTTTTGCATGAAGATACGCGCGGCAGGCTATCGGATCATATGGAATCCTTACGCTAAGCTGTATCACTATGAATCCAAGTCCAGAGGATATGAAGATACGATGGAAAAACAGGCCAGATTTCAAAGGGAGATTGACCGGTTTCAGAAGAAGTGGGAGCAGGAAATTAAGGCAGGAGATCCCTATTACAATCCGAATCTGACGCTGCATCGGGCAGATTATTCTATGGACATCTAGGGTGGAAAAGGAAACAGTTACAATGGAGAAAAAATCAACACTGGCAAATATATTTTATAACAGTTTCGGCATGATATTTTATTATGGATGCCAATGGCTTACCACCCTTTTAGTGGTGCGGCTTTCCGGTTATGCCGACAGCGGCGTGTATGGACTTGCCATGACATTTACGGCGGCATTTGCAATTTTGGCCTTGTTTAATACAAGACAGTATCAGGTATCGGATGTGGTGGGAGAATATTCAGACAGAACCTATATCCGGTCGAGGCTGGTCGCCATAGGAATTGCTTTTTTTATCTGCGCGGCAGGCGTGTGCGTAAACCACTATACGCCGTATCAATGGGGCGTTATTCTGCTGTATATGGTGTATAAATGCGAAGAGGCCTGGATTGATGTATATCATGGCGTAGATCAGAAGAACGGCCGTATGGATTATATCTGCTATTCTTATCTTGCCAGAGGCGTTTTGATGCTGGGCAGTTTCTGCGGTGTTTTGTATTTGACAAAAAATCTGGTTTATGCCGTCTTTAGTATGATGCTTACCACTCTTTTGGTGGCGGTTTTTTATGACAAAAGAATTGCCGAGAGGTTTATATCCAAAGATTCTAAGTCCAGCAAAGAGGCTGTGAAGAAATTGATGTTTGCCATGCTGCCCCTTGCGATTGTGGCAATGACCAACAATCTTTCTATTTCCTTTCCGAAATATTTTCTACAGATGTATTTTGGAGATGAGGCCCTTGGTTATTACAGTTCCGTTGCAACGCCCAGCATGATTGTGCAGGTGGGCGCAAATACGATTTTTGTTCCATTGATCACACCTCTTGCAGACCGTCTGAAAGAAAATGACAAACAGGGATTTAAACAGATTCTAAAGCGGGTGGCAATTGTATTCGTTTTGCTTTCCATTTTAGCTATTTTGGCGTCTGCATGGCTGGGAGAATGGTTTTTGGTACTGGCATTTAAAGAAGAGATTCGTCCCTATGTGTATTTGTTCATTCCAATCATCATTTCTACCCTGATGATCAGCATCAATGCCTGTCTTTTTCCGGTATGCACTGTGTTAAGGGAGATCAAAGGGCAGCTTTTTGTGGGATTAGGCGGAGTGATATCTTCGTTTTTGGCATCTATGATATGTGTGAAGAAATATTATATGAACGGAGTTGTGATTGCACTGTTGATTACTTTGGCTGTTCAGATTATAATAGAGGTATACTGTGTATACCGTAAGATGAGAAAATGGAAGGAAGTCTGACATGGATAAAATAGCGGTATTGATTCCCTGTTATAATGAGAGCAGGACAATTCAAAAAGTAGTGGAAGATTTTAAACGGGTACTCCCGGAGGCAGTCATCTATGTCTACGACAACAATTCAACAGACGGAACAGACCGGATTGCCGAGCAGGCAGGAGCCATTGTCCGCTATGAATATAAGCAGGGGAAGGGCAATGTGATTCGCAGGATGTTTCGGGATATTGATGCGGAATGCTATATTATGACTGACGGAGA
>CAYQRG010000003.1:0-29524 GCA_964419645.1 uncultured Eubacterium sp. | reverse complement strand
CCCTAAAATACCTTCCAAAAGAAAAAGCTGTTTTAACCGGTTCTCCAATTCGGCAGGAACTTTTAGCAGGAGATGCAAAAAGCGCCCGTTCTTATTGCCATTTTAACTCAGAAAAACCAGTGCTTTTGGTAATCGGAGGCAGCACCGGTTCCAAGGTAATCAACGATACTATTCGTTCACAGCTTTCTGTCCTTTTGCAAAAATATCAGATCATACATCTTTGCGGTAAAGGAAACGTAGATGCCAGCCACGCAGGAACTATCGGCTACGCACAGTATGAATACATCAGCACACAATTAAAAGACATGTTTGCCCTGGCTGATATTGTTATCTCCCGAGCAGGTGCCAATGCAATCTGTGAGCTGTTAGCCCTGCACAAACCAAATATTTTAATTCCTCTTTCTGCAGCCGCCAGCAGAGGCGACCAGATTTTAAATGCAAATTCCTTTCAAAAGCAGGGGTTTTCTTATGTGATTGAAGAGGAAAATCTGACAGCAGATACGCTGCAAACAGCAATTTCTACCGTGTTTGAACAAAAAGACCGCTACATTGCGGCTATGTCCAAAAGCGGACAACTGGATTCCATTCAAACAATTTTTCAGCTAATTGAAAAGGAGCTTGCGTCTTAAACGCAGCTCCCTTTTTTACTGAGATAATGACTGGCAGATTTCTTTCATTTCTTCTTCTGTAAACGTCTCATGGCTCCAGGTTAAAATATCCGAATTCTTCATATTCTTGTACCGGGGAATCAAATGCAAGTGAAAGTGAAATACCGTCTGTCCTGCAACTTCTCCATTGTTCTGCACCAGGTTAAATCCGTCACACTGCAGCACCTCCGTCATATGCCCTGCCATCTTTTTGGCAAGTTTCATTGCCTCACCGGCTGTCTCACCATCAATCTCATACAAGTCGGCATAATGCTCCTTAGGAAGAATGAGGGCATGTCCTTTTGATGCCGGCGCAGCATCTAAAATTACCCGAAACATCTCATCCTCATAAATTGTGTTGGAAGGGATTTCTCCTGATGCCAATTTGCAAAAAATACAATCTTCTTTTTTCATCTTTATTCTCCTTTACTGTCGAATTTTGTACTATATTCTTTGTTGAACCACTATTTTAATCATGCTACACTGAATCTGATTGTTTCAAACAGATGATTGGAGGAATTGTTATGTCAAACGAAGATTATGAAAAAATCTTTCATGAAATCAAAAACAATATTACCTTTATCAGCAGTTCTCTGCAGCTGGTGGAAAAAACCCATCCTGAAATCAGTAAATTTCCCTATTGGGATGATTCTATCCAGGAGCTTTCCGCTCTGAAACATATGCTGCTTGAACTCTCATCTGCCCGTCTGTGTGATGATCTTTCTGTAGAAAAAACATCCCTTATGACTTTTCTTCCGGCACTAATGGATTCCTTTCTGGCTCTGTTTCATGCTACTGATTTTCACTGCAAAATAGATCTCGCTCCTCTGCCAGAAATCGATCTAGATCAAGCCCGGTTCAAACGTGCACTCTTCAATCTGGTCAAAAATTCCTACGAAGCCATGAACGGCATTGGAACAATTCGTCTCACTGGCAACCTTGCCGATTCTTATATCTTGCTTAAATTGATCGACTCTGGCGGCGGTATTTCACCGGAATATCTGCCCAAACTTTTTTCTCCCTTTGAAACAACCAAAAAGGACGGTACGGGACTTGGGCTTTTGATCTGTAAGCAAATGATTGAAGCTCATGGAGGTTATCTTACAGTGGATTCTCGTCCCGGTGACGGCTGCACCTTTTCCATATATCTTCCCTGCTAGGAAGCATCTTCGGACAATCCTAGTTCCTCTCAAAATTAAACAACGTATCCAGCATACGAAGGGTTTTAAAATTGCCCTTTGCTGTCATCACGCCTGTCATAAATGCCCGTTGGAAGGTCATTCTGCCATTTACAATGCTGCCCATTACATCTGCATTTAATTTGGCGTATACATCAATATTGTCCCGATTGCCATAGGAGCAAATCAGTTCATCGTCTTTTACATCCAGACACAATGGCTGTTTCTTTCCTTCTATCATAAACAGATAAGAAGCTCTAAAACCAATTTCCGGCATAAAGTGACTTTCAAATTCTTTGATGTACATTTTGTCTTCTTCTTCATTACTTTTTCCCAGAATATCTTTAAACATGGAAGCCAGCTCTTCGATATCTTCTTTTTGTTTCTTCACATAAGAATCATCCGATACATACTTGGATAACTGTTCGCTCTCCTGAGGTGTTAAATCCATAGACTGCGTTCTAAGTACCGTCTGTTTAATTGCCTGATTGCTGCTGGGCAGCACTTTCATCTTCTGTGAAATAGAACGGTAGAGATCTTCTGCTTTCTTCTCAATGATCAGTGTGTATTCCTGATTCATCTCAAAAGTTACAAGATCCTCTACGTATCCACAGAGACCGCTGCAAGGTTGTCCTCCCAGTATTACCCACGCATTCTCTAACGTAACGACGCCTTCCCGCTCACCATAAGTCGTAGACATAACAATCGGCTGCATATAAAGAGAACTGATCAAGTCTTTATCTCCATACAGCCAGCACGCATCCAAAAACTGCTGCATATAGCCGCCGATTCCCAACCATTCTACCGTGGTAGCCAGAATGATCCCGTCTGCTTCTTTGAAGGTATGAGGCAGCGTATAAATATCGCTTTTGTGCTCAAATATATTATAACGTTCTACCGTAACCCGCAGTTCCTTTAAAACATCCTCCATTTTCCCCAGCACATACAAGGTAGGATCATCCAGCAATCCTCTTCCACCATAATATATATTGATCTTCATTTTGTCCTCCATTTTAAAAAATCCACAATGGTCCCTTAATGTATACCCTCCGGGTATCCCAATATGACACACTCCTTCGGAGTGGTCCCTTAATGTATAGTATATTGTTTTCTTTTCTTAAAATCAACGACTTTTGAACAGATCGCAAAAATACTGCCCAACAGAAAACCACCTAATATGCCGCCAATATGTCCCCAATTGTCTACACCGGCTGTAGAAAATCCATAGTACAAGCTAAGGGCTGCCATTCCAAACAATCCCTTCGTAGTCAGGCCTTCTACTTTTCCTTTGTGGAATGCTGCCCATGCAATTAATCCGCCGATCACGCCAAATACGGCTCCCGATGCTCCCGCAGATACAGCAAAGTCTTCTGTCATCCATTCCTGATACAAAGACAATAGATTGCCGCACAAACCGGAACCCAGATATAATATAGCAAAACGAACACTGCCTAATGTGTGTTCCAACCGCAATCCCATAAGTCCCAAAATCAACATATTATTAATTAGATGCTCCGCCCCAAAATGAAGAAACATGGAAGAAAACAGCCGCCACCTCTCTCCTTCTTCCAAAATAGCCGGCGCATAAGCTGCCCCGTGTTCTAACATATACCTGACATCTTGTGTATCTCCGGTTATTTCCATAAAAAGCCAAATTCCAATATTCAATATGACCAAAATTACGGTAATGACCGGTATTTCCCGAAATTCATGTCTCATGAAATAACTCCTGTTTTTGTTTTTCATTATAAGACATACTCCGTATTTTTCAAGTCATTTATACAAAACGATACTGCTCTCTGGCAAAAACAATTCTGTCATTCTTCTCTAATTTTACTCTTTCTTTATAACTTAAAAGCTCCCCATTGTGATATGTTCCATTGGTGGAATTCATATCCTCCAGATAAAAATCTTCCCCTTCCTTTGTAACCTTCGCATGGATTCGACTGACAGTATCCGCCGCAATCACACCGTCTGCCTCTTCCTCTTGACTTCCGATTACAAAAACAGATGACGTAATCTTCATATTGGTTCCGCTTCCTTCTCCTTCGTATTTCAGTTCCCCTAAAATCTCTTCTGTTTCACTGCCCAGAAATACCGTAAAATTAGATTCTTCTTTAGGGTATTCCTCCGGTTCAAAAGCATACGTTTCCTGGGAAATTTTTTTCTTTGGAAAGGGCAGTATTTTCCAAAAACCTTTCTGCCATTTGTGATTTGAAATGGCTTGCGATATTTCCGGCAGCACACTGGGGTTCCATACTTTCTTTTCTATTTCCGGTGCTTTTATTTCTTCCACCGGCATCAATTGAGGCATCTCCTTCTCCTCAAAAAGAATCTGCAGCAATTCTTCCGGCGTAGTATGCCCCTGCTGACATCTTTCATAGACATCATAACACTTTGCGGTATTTTCCCTTTCACCATGGTCCATGTGGGAAATATAATATTCCATAAAACGTTTCATTCCCTCTTCTGGTTCCGTTTTCTGACAGGGCAGATAGCAAAAGGAAATCTCCTCTGCCTTTGTATCTACAAAAATCCGTTCCGGCTCCAGGGAAATCCCATTTTCACACAACAGATATTCTCCCGCTTTTTCTACTGTATTTGCCAAAGCCAGCATCAGCTTTCTTAAAAGCTCGCTGCCCGGTTTTTTCAGTTCAATCCAATCTTGTAACGTCTGCTTACCGCTGATCTCGTACCAAAACTGCTGTTTCTCATTTTCATTGCTGATCTGACAGGGCAGCAGTCCGGGAATCTTATTTTCGGTTATCATGGAATATTCATATCCTGTTCCCTGGGTATCACTGCTTATAATCATATAACTTTTTCCCTGATATCGTCTGTATTCTGTCATTTCCATTCCTCCAAAACCTCTTTTGCAAATTTTATTTTCAAAACCCGTTCTTCTGCCCGTTTTTGCTCTTCCCAGACACAGACAGACGCCTCTTTGGTCTGTATATACATTTCATATCCCATATATATTGGCGCAAAGAGGGAGAGCAGGAGTACCGGCAAAAGCAACGCCAATTCCACTGTATAAGAGCCCTCTCTTTTTTTCATATCCGCACCCCACTTACTATCATTATTCCATATCCCAGAAACAGAAACGGAATTAACGGCATTTTCTCGTCTCCTTTGTCTCCTCCTCTTATCAACAAAAACAATCCGAAAACACCTGCCAACACAAAAGAGAGAAACATCAAAATCATATTTTTGCCAAATCCGAGATATAACCCGGTAAGCATAAACACGATGCCGTCTCCCATTCCAATTTTTCCATTTGTCAAACGGTTCAGAAGAAGAATTCCAAATCCCGGCAGCGTTCCTACCAGCATTTCATAAATGCTCTGGTTCTGAAAAAACAGATGCAGCACAATCCCTATAATTCCCGAAAACAAGGTAATGTTTACCGTAATTTTTTTCTCTCTAATATCTTCCAAACTGTGTACCCCTAATGTGCCCAGTAAAATACATGACTGTATCATAAACTACTCCTTTCCGCATTTGCTACAGGCCCTTTTGCCTTCTGCTTCCGACAAATGAATCGCAAACACCGTACGTTTGATTCTTTTGCAATCTTTTCTCCCATGATAGCGATTTCCGTATTTTGTAATATATACCACCATAGTATTTGCCATATTTCCTTTCATACACGCCCCACAGGAATAATATTTTCCACCGTCAGCGTTTCTAAGCCCGCTTATTTCGCTTTTATTTACGCTTTCCACAGAGGGTTTTATATAGGTACAATCCCTGCTCCGGTGATAGACAATGCCGTTTTTTGTGACATATACAATTTCTTCCCCTGGATTCGTATCCGTTCTGCCTGTCCACTTTCTACACATAACTTTTTGCGTCATATGCAGTTCTCTTTTCCCAAACAAACCAATGGGGAACCGAATTTTATAATCTGCCTTTAAGCGAATGTAGCTTCCCGAAAAATCAGATTCCAGAAGAGAAATGCCCATTCTGCCACCTGTAACAAACTTTTCAGAGGAAGCATCCTTTTTCAGATGTTTTAGAAAAAGCGCTTTTGCTGCCAGCCCTTCCCCGGCAGTATCCTCCTGTTCCTCACAGAATACAACTGCCAACTCTCTTCCAGTGGAAGACAGGGCATTTCCCACTTCCTGCTCCACCGTTAATATTTGAAAAAAGAACAAAAGCACCATCAAAAATCCTACAAAAAAGGGAAGCGCTACTGCCAATTCCGCCATATAGGAACCTTCCATGCGGACACAGAGGAACGTCTCTTTTTGTATTTGCTTTGAAACAAACTGGTTCTTTTTCTTTACAGGTAGAGAGATTTTATTTTGTATTACAGAGACGCTCCCCTGTATCCGCATTTTCTTATGGTCCATATATATACTCCTCTTTTTTCGTAAAACGGTATCCTCCCACCGTATCTTCCCCAAATATGTCAAAAAACAACGTATCCGCATCATATTCTGCTGTAAACCGAATCCCTATGATCATATGGTCCATGCGGCAATTTTTTGCATCCGGCTGCTCTTTTAACTGCCATTCCATAAGATCCATACTACGAAAGGAAAGCTGTTTTACTGTTTTTGCATATAACAAAATATCCAGATAATTTTCATAAGAAAACCCCTTCGACGTTCCGCCATAATCATTTTCAACTGCACTTCATAAATTAGAAAGCTGTGTATGCCAACTGTCAGAAGTTTTAATCATTGGAATCTTTCCTCCCGAAAGCAATGCCTTTACATCACAAAGACTTTCTACATAGCTCCATGCGGCCAATACTCCCTGCTCTATAATGCTGATCAATTCCGGGCTGACCAGTGCTCCGGCAATTGCCGAGGCCACAGTAAAAGCCTCGGCTTTCTTGCTTTCGTCAGTCTGTATATACAGATAATTTGCAATTTCCCGCAACACCAGTATCTTTTTTACAATTCCCTTTAAATTCTCTCTATCACTTTCCTTGCCGCAGATTAGATATTCTATTCCGTAGGATAAGCTCCCATTTTCCTGTGGTGTCACCGCATTGCCAAACATAGTTTTAAGAAATTCCTGCATCAGGATTCGCTCATACCAGCCAGGATTTTCTTTACTTTCCCAGGTTCCCTTTTGGCAATTTCGTTTCAAAAGAGAATCTTTTACATCGCACTGTTTTTCGGACACAGATTTTCCGGATGGAAGAACCAGTGCCAAAATCCCCTCTTTTTTTAATTTCTTGACAATCTCCATGGGATTTTCTGTTGTCGGAAGCTCAGGGGCGGCTGTTTCCTCTGTTACCTGTTTTTTCTCTTCCTGATTAGTGCTTTCTCGTTTCTCTTCTTTAGAGGCGGCAATTTCCTTTAACGCCTCATCTGCACCTGTCATTGCCTCCTCTGGATCTTTTGCATTCTCTGTCTGCTCCTTGGCTCCTAAAATTTCTTCCAGAATCTTTTTTGCCGCCTGTTCTCCCAGTTTCTTTTTCATTGTCTTTGCCGCCTGCATCGCAAAAACTTTTCCTTTTGCATCAGTTGCCAGCATATATCCAGTCACCTCTGCGTCTGCTGACTGCATACGATACAAATCAATGCCGTCTTTTTCTTTTCCTGTAATAAAATTTTCATACAAAAATGCCCTGATTTCATCTTCTGCACTCTCGATTTGAAAATTGCTGCTACCGAAATTTCCATCTAAGAAAAACATCCCGTATTCTTCCAGCAAAAAGGGCTGATATCCTGCAAATAATGACTCTGCCGCCAGTTTTGTCCCCTCCTCGGCATCGGCGCTTAAGCCATAATAACGAGCTCCTTCCACAAGGGCAAACAGCAATGCCGCCATAGCCAAAATCGCCATACAAAGGGGTACGGTAACAGATCCCTCCTGTTTTACCCATTTCATCATTCCACTGCTTTTGCTTTCTTTTCTACAGACTGCATCAGATCTCCCACCAATGCCTGTAACTGCTTTCGGAAAATAACAACTGCTCCAATCAGCACTACCAGGATTAAAATCACTTCTACAACACCATTTCCTTCTTCTTCCAATAAAAATTCTTTCCATTCTCTCATTCTATTTAACTCCTTTCTTTTTCAGCGCATAGAGGGATACCCTCTTTTATCCTCCATAAATGGACAAAAACGCCGGAATAACCACAATTCCCATTACAATGACAAGCATCATCATCATCGGCAAAAGCATTTTCGTTCCTGCCTCTTCTCCAAATTTGCGCGCTGTATTTTTTCGTTCTGAAAATACATTTTCTGTTTCTTCATTTAACTGTTCCAGCAACTTCTGGCTGCCTGTTTTTTGTCCGGATATCAGCAGAGAAACCAGTTTCCGGTACGGTCTGATTTCACACTTCCTGGCAAATTCCTGATAGGCTCTCAGTTCTCCCATACCATTATCTATTTTGCAGATCATCTGATACAATTCTTCGTATACAGCGTCCCTGTCAGTTCCTTTTTGCTTTTTCTGCTGATGCATCTGGTTGATCTTCCGCAGCGCCGACGATATGGTCATACCCGCCCCAAGCAATAGAGAAAGCTTACTGACAAATTCCGGATATCCTGCCAGAAGATTTTGTCTCCTTTTCTGCTTTTCCTTTTCTTTCTGTTCTCTTTCCACATAAGCTGCCGCTACCGCTGCCAAGATGCCCAATCCAAACAGTTCTGCCGCTCCTACCGCAGTCGTTTCTCTCCAACCGATCTCCTGTCCGTTAACCCGATCCGGCAGTTTTACAACAGTCGCTTCTCTGTCTTGTTCCTGAATCTCCTTTTGAATCGCTGCAATCAGACGGTCCTTTCCGTTTTTTTCTTCCGGTATAATCACAAAAGAAAACCGGTAAAGTTCTTCTGCCTCCCCGCAGCTTAAAGAGACAATTGCTTCTACTTCTTCCGGCTCCTCACTAAGAGCCTGCTGGTTGATATCCCCTTCCTGGGAGATGACTTCCTCTTTTGAAAACAGCCATTCTGCAGAAACTGCCCCATTCTGATAAGTATCCAAAATCACCGGATTTGATTTGATCTGATTCAAAGAATCATTCTCACCGCAAAAAGTTTTTTCGATTTCCGCTTTGGCTCCTGCCAGCAGTTTTTCTTCTTCTGCCTTAGGATATTGCCGTTCTTCAATCGTAAGTGTAATCGGATACTCCGTATCCTCTTCTTTTAAATATACAATTGCCTCTTCTTCCTTATCCCCTTCCCCCGGTTCCCGTCTTGTAACTTCTCCCAGTTCCAGTCCATTGCCTCCGGTCTGTGCTGCTACTTCTACCAGTGCTCCTAGTACACAAAATAGCAGTATCACTCTGCAGGGAGTTCTTATTTTCTCCATAACCGGATGCCTCCGTAAAAAGACCAAAACCAGCAGACAGGCCGCACCGCCCATACCGCACAATATCATTCTTATACTTCAACCTCCATTATCTTCATGCCCAGGAAAAAAGCTGTTCCATACAGGAGCAGGGCAATTGTCATAATCACAACTCCCAGCAGATTCCCATATAATACGCTGATAAACTCCGGCGACGTCACCTTAAAAAACAATAAGATTCCAAGAGGTACGGCGCACATGATTTTCTGCTCTAACTTTTTTTCTGCTATCGCTGTATTTATTTCCTCCTGCACGTCCATTTTGTCGCAGAGACGGCCTACGGATACTGCAATGATATGAAGAAAATCGCCGCCTCCCCGTTTGGCGTAACAGAAAACTTCCACAAAAGTTTCAATATCTTCACTCTTACTCTCTGCCGCAAAATCCTCTAAAATATGCTCAATAGGTTCCTGGAGAGAAAGCCGTTTCTCCATAGCGTTCAGCTCTTTTTTCAAAATACTCTCTTCTCCGTATAATCGCTCCATATCCTTAAGTCCTGTCAAAAATGCCCGTTCTATGGAATATCCTGCCGACAGAGAACTACTGACAGCGTACATATAGTCTTTAAATTCCAGATTCAATTGCTTTCGCCGCTTGTCCTCTTTTCTCTGGTACAGATATCTACCGGAAAGATACCAAGCAATCGGAACGGTACACATTCCCCAAAGGGAATTGTAAAACAGCACCGAGATAATTCCGCTGATTCCTGCTGCCATTCCCAATGCAACCATCTGCTCTTTATAACTTAAAATCCTGCTGCCTCCCATTTTTCCCGGTGTAAAAGTTCTCCTGTCTTTTCCCATTTGCCCTGAATTTTCCCTTCTTTTTCCCCAGTTTCCACAAACCGATACAATACATTTAAGCGAATCTTTCCATGCACCACTTTATCCAGTTCTGCAATTTCAAGCACCTTCCGACTCTTATCCCTTAACCTGCCCAAATGGATAAACAAATCAATCCCGGAAACAATCTGCCCCTGAATTGCAGCTATGGGCAAATCCATTCCCATTAAAACCATTGTCTCTAAACGGCTAATCATGTCATAAGCACTATTGGCATGCCCCGTGCCAAGACTGCCGGAATGCCCTGTATTATTTGCACTTAAAAGATCGATTGCCTCTGCTCCCCTGCATTCCCCTACAATCAGACGGTCCGGCCGCATCCGAAGAGCCGTTTTGATCAGATCTCGTATGCCAATAGGAGAAACGCCTTCAAATCCTGCCGTCCGCGTCTCTAACCGTATCAGATTTGCAATTCCGTTTAACTGCAGTTCCGCAGAATCTTCAATTGTAATGACTCGTTCGTCTTTTGGAATATATGCCGATAACGCATTTAAGAATGTGGTCTTCCCACAACCGGTTCCTCCGGAAACAAACAGATTGTATCCTGCTATCACCAGTTTTTCTAAAAACAATGAAATTTCTTCTGACAAGGAACCATAGGCCAGCAGCGCTGCCATATTCATAGGTTCTTTTGAAAATTTACGAATCGATATAGACGCGCCGTCTAAAGAAACGGGCGGCAATACAATATTGACACGGGAGCCGTCCGGCAGCCTGGTATCTACAATGGGAGACGCTTCATTGACCATGCGATTTCCCCCTGCACATATCGTCTGAATCAAATCCTCCAGTTCTTCTTCTCCGGAAAAAGTTTTTTCAAACCTGTGCAGCTCTCCTGCCTTTTCATAAAAAATGTGCATCGCCCCGTTGACTAATATTTCCGTCACCTCTTCATCTTCAATCAGCTCCTGTAAAACACCGAATTCCCGAAACGAGGCAAATAAGCGTTCTGCATACTGCCTTCGCTTTTCAAAAGAAAGCAAGCCTTCTTTATCTCTTTTCTGCAGTTCTCTTTCAATGCAGTCTTTTAGCTCCAAATTAGAAAGCTCTCTGGTGTGGTCTGCCTTCTGTAATACGCTTTCCTTGATTTCAAAATACAGTTTTTTATCATCCAATTTCTGCCCCTCCATACAGACATCTACGGATGTAATCACCCATTCCGCCATACAAACAGCTCTCCAAAGGACTACCCTCTTCCAAAAAATTCACTTGCTCCGGCAAAAGAATGCGGTTCATATGTGCCATGGTATGCTCTCCTTCTTTGCCCAGATATTCCAGAAATTCCTCCATGCGATACCGATTGACCGTTCCTTCTTTGCCAAGGCAGTATAAACTTTCAAAAACCGGAATCATTTCTGCAAATCCCAAAAACACCGTTCCGAAATCAATAATGACCACGTCATATCCGCTGCAGTTTTTCAATTCTAGCAAGAGCTGTTCAAACAATGTTTTTGTCAGCTCAAACAAATGCTCCGGATTCGCCACCGGCGGAATATAATCAAAGTTTTTGTATGTTCTGGAAATGCTCCGCATACCCACTGTAAAATCACATTCCCTCTGCATCATCCCATAGATCAGATCTCCGATATCCTCTGAAATTTCTGTTCCTGCCAGTCGGTAAAAACCGCTGTGCTCCATTAGATTAACGTACAATACTTTCTGGTCTTCTCCCAGAATCTGTGCCATAGTCATGCCAAAAAGTATTTGGTCTTCATGATGTATGGGAGAATAAATGCCGATCAGTTCTGCCGGTTTCTCAAAAATATTTTTCTGATCTTCCTTTTTTTCCTGCCAGAGTATTGCTGAAATCTGTCCCAATAAATTTTCCGCCGACTGATACTTCTTTACAAAAATGCAATCCTTACAGGGTAGTCTTCCGGTCTCTTCCAGAAGAAAAATCTGTTTTGTATGTGATGTCTCCTGGTACAAAACTTTCCAAAAACTTTTTGTCATTACAACTGCATCAAATGACGTATGTTCCTGATATTCCAAAAAGGATTCCACTCTGGAAAAAGTACAAATTTTAAGAAACAATTCTTTTTTACGAATTAAATATCCCTTCAGTTGTTCCAAATATGTTTCTTCTTCGTCTAAAATCGCAATTTTTAATTGAATCAATACACACCTCCGCTCCAGTAACTCAGGGGAAAGTGCAATGCAAGGGCCGTTCCGAACAAAACCGGTACAGAAAAAGCAAATCGGCATCTTCCCGGTTCATGGGATAATGGATACGGCTTTATCTCTCCTGTCCGCAACAGATCAAACAAATAGCCTATGGCACACCGCATCTTCTGCTGCCTTTTTGAATCTGCTGCCAAAAACAAAACAGATGCCGCTCCTGCCGTCAGAAAACTATACGCCATACATCGAAACAATTCTCCTGTTGTAACTATACTGCCTATCATGGAAAATAATTTGATATCGCCTGCCCCAAGGACACGCATTTGAAATAAAAGATATAAAAGAATGACAGGAACCGATATGTTCCTGAGAAAATAATACACGCCCCAAACCTGATACTCTATAACCTGTACTGCTATGCCGATCATAAGGCCTGTGACGATTAGTCTGTTAGATATCTTTCCAGACTCCACATCCTGTACTGCTGCCACTGTAAGTAAACTAAACAGCAAGCCTATTCTAATACTTCCAATCCACCACCTCACCTTTTGCTTTGATGTGTTGAATTATATCCCTGCTCTTTCATTTTGTCTATAGTTTTTTAACAGTTTTTGTATTTTTGTGAAAAACTCACAACATATGATAAAATGTAATTCCGTAAAGCAGCGCAAAGCCGCCTGTACCAAGACTTCCCACTGTCAAAACACTAATCAAATTCAATCCCACCACACTTTCGATTCCCAGTCCGTTCAGCAAAATGTTTGTCGTATAAATCGCCACGATACCCAGAATTGTTCTCACACAAAAGTTCAGCAGAATCTCTGCTTTCCTACGTAATACCCCTATAGAAAGCACCAGCAGGCAGATACCAAGCATCACCCCTGCACCCATTTTGATATCCATACAGCTTCCCATACCCTCGTCTTATCTTGATACAATATATACTTTTTTTTGGAAAATATGCCTTTTTTCTGTATACTCTGGATTTTTCTGACTATAATTTAAATAAGCATTATTTTGTTACAGCGTGATTCGGCTGTTTAGAAAGCGGGGATACTATGAATCGAATTCTTGAAAACAGTATTTTTCGTGACAAACGCTATTCTATGTTGCTGGAGGATTTAGACCGGACAAAACATGATTTGGATTCTGCTTATACAAACCTTTCCAATGCCATTGAACCGGATCTAATTGATTGCTACATCTATCAGGTGCAGTCGATACAAATGCGCTATCAGTTTCTTTTAAGCCGTGTAAAACAAATAGAGGATTCTTACGCGAAGAATCCTCTGGAAGTTTCAGGGTCCTGAAACGTCTCTGTTAAATTTTTTTTACCGTATGTCATCCCGGCATATACCTGCTGTGTATTCTGCATCAAAGGGGTGGAGTGATCCTGTTTCGCAGCCTCCTCAAACGCTGTATACAGGTTCATAAGAACCTCTTTGGCATCTGCCAGCTCATCTGTCCGCTTTTTGATCACTGCCTTTGCCATAGACTCTTTTACAAAAACATACAAAGAATACAGATCCTTTGAAACCTCATACCGGAAATCAAGAGAATGGATCAGTTCATCCACGCCTCTTCCCGCTTTTGCCAACCCTTCTTTAAAGTCTTCGTAATTATCGCCAGCCAGTCCTTCTTCGGCATCTTTGATATATGCAAATATAATTTCATAAATAATCACCACCAGAGTCCCTCTGTTGCTCTGGCTGATTCTTCTCGTAAAGTCCTGTATCTGTTCCTGCTTCATACCTGCTACCTCTTACTGCAATAACTGAAGCACTGTTTGAGGAATGTCATTTGCCTGCGCCAGTACAGAGGTTCCTGCCTGCTGCAAAACGGTATATTTGGTGTATTCTGACATTTCTTTTGCCATATCGGTATCTTCCATACGGGAAATCGCATTTGTCATATCCTCATTAGACGCATCCAGGCTGTCAACGGAATGCTCCAGACGGTTCTGGTACGCACCGATCGCAGACCTAACAGATGTTGCAATGGCAATCGCCTCGTCCAACTGGGATATTGCCTTTCCTGCACCGCCTACTTTTGTTACATTCACTTCATCTAAATAAAGTGTCTTGCTGGAAACTTCCGGAATCCTCACATCCATAGTTTGATGCTCATTTGCCCCGATCTGCAGCGTCATGGTTCCGATATCTGTTACATTGATATTAATATCGTCTTCAAAGCCTGCATCTATCATAAAGTTCATTTCAAAACCGTTTATATCGGTTATTTTTACTTTATTGCCATCTAATGAAACAGTTGCCTGCGCACCAAAAGCGGATGCATCACTGCGGTCTAAAGTAATCTCTGCATCTGTTCCCGGTGTGGCTGTTGCTCCCAATCCTAAAAACTGTTCCAGTGCACTGTTGCTACAGCTGATTTCAACCGAAGAGGATGCTCCATACTGATTCGATACAAATGCCAGCCGGTCTCCAAATTCAAATTCTTTGTCAAGCGCTGTATATTCTCCGGTTGCCGTTGTAGTTCCATCTGTAATTACAAGGCTCACATCTGCAAGCTCTGCGCCTCTTCTTAATTTTTCAAATACGCTTTCTTCGGATTCGCCTTCTGAAATAGCGATTTCCATACCGTTGATCTCAACTTTACCCGCCGGAATTGTGCCGGCTCCGGTACTGTTACCCAAGATAGATGCCTGTGTAGCTGCCGCATCCACTGTCATTTTATATTCGCCGGTCCTTACCGTATCAGAAATGGCCATTCTGGAAATGCCGTCTCCGTACACTCTCGTATCGGAAGTTCCGTTTAACAATTTCTTGGTATTATATTCTGTATCTCTGGAAATACGGTCTACTTCTGCAATCAAAGATTCCACTTCCTGCTGGATTGCCTCCCGCTCTTCCAACTGATTGGTGTCTGTTGCTGCCTGTACGGACAATTCTCGGATTCTCTGCAGCATATCGGTAATCTCGCCTAATGCGGAATCCGCAATCTGCAGTACGCTAATTCCGTTTGATGCACTCTCGGAAGCTTTTGCAAGTCCGTCAATCTGTGCCTGCATTTTATTCGTGATCGCCATGCCTGCCGGATCGTCCTTCGCATGGTTGATCTTAAAGCCGGAAGACAACCGCTCCATAGAAGCTGCCAGTCCGCCTTCTGTTTTTAATAACTGTGCATTTGTAACAACCGCTGACATATTGTGATTAATTTTCATATTCCATACCTTCCTATTCTTCCGCCTCCATGCAGTGCTGCTACATCCTTGTAGTTTGTATTTATTCTAATTTCTTTGACCATTATATCGGCCTAAATTTCCAGTTCCTTAACAGTCTCTATAAAGCCCTTTGCAATTTTATACAGGCGTGACGTCTGAATTTGATAGGTTTCTTCATCCGTTTCCCCTGATTGTCTGTTCCTGTTTACATTCTGGGAAAATCTTGAAAAATTCAGCTTGCTGACATAAGTGACCTGAAGATCTCCTTCTTCCCCAAAGCCTTTGGTAATCTCCTGCACATGATCTTCCAAAATCTTTTGCATATTTGGATCGTCTGTTGCAACAATGCCGGAAACTCCCTTTTCTTTGGCCTCGATGCTGGCTGCCACTTTTCCTGCTTTGGCCGTTTCAAAAAGAATCTCTACCATACCTTTTTTCTCCATACCCCGGACAATTTTCAATGAAAGATTGGTAACTTCTCCTCCCACCATAACCGGAATGGAATATTCTTCGTCTCCTGCCATTTTTCCCGCAATGGAAATCTGGGTATTCATCAGTTTTAATTCCCGAATGTCCATGCTGGTAATATGTTCATCATCGGCAAGCATAGTTTTCATGACATTTTCTGCTGTTTCTGCCAATGTTTCCTGTGCTGCTGCCATTTCCTCCGGTGTTTTAATAGCTTCCCCAAAACGTCTTAGAATTTCTTCTTTCATGCCTTCAAAGTCTACTTCTTTTCCGGAGAAAACCTCTTCGCTGTTAAACATCCGGGAAAACACCTGATTCCGTCTGTTAATCAGCCGATTTGCCGCTATAATATTGTCTGTCGTGTTTGGAATATCATAACGCTCCAGGAAGCGATATACTTCTTCGTCGGCTGCTGCTGCCTGTTTGATCTCTTCTAACTGGTCTTTTGCATAAGCAGAATCCAAAACCGCCTCTTGCTTGGCCGTTTCTTCGGCATACTCTGCTAATGCCTGCTTTAACTGCTCCGGCGTATAGTTCTCCCAGTCTGGGCTTTCCAAAAGTTTCTGTAATGTAACAGGCGTTAATGTTTCCATAACATCTTTCATACAGTCTGCCTGGTATGCTGTCTCCACCTGCTCCGTAATAGATTTTGTACTTGTGGAAGCAGAATCTACTCCCGCAAATTCATCATCTACGGTATAATCCATGCCGCTCTTTTTCGCGCTGCGTACCGCTGTTAAAAGATTTCGCATGGTAAATTCCGCTCCCTGGCTGACTAGAGCTCCAATAGCCGCGCCGTCTGTTTTTTCAATCTGATGAATCAATCGGTATACACCGATGAAAGATTCCCTCTCTTCTTGGGAAATACTGTGATTCTGCTCTAATTTCCAAAGATATTCACTGAAACGCTCCGTATCCATATCATTGTTTGCAGACTGAATTTCTTCTGCCTTTTTGTTCAAAGCGTCTAAATTCATATCCAGCGGATTGCTTCCCTGCCGAATCAGTTCTCTGACTGTGGCAGGCGTCAGATTGGAAAATGTCCTCTGTACACGTTCATCTGCTGCTTTCATCGTCAAAACAGACTCTTCATTGATCTCCAGGCTGTTATATGCCAGAATCCGCACAGCCCGCCTGTTTGCCTCACTTGTTTCCATGCCAAGATCCGTCAGAATATCATCCACGTTGGAAAATGCTTTCTGAATGGAATCTCCCAGATCTTTTCTCGGCTCAGTCATCAGAGCCTCATAGCTTTCTCCTGCCTTGTCAAGGGTACTCTGCAAAGCTTTTCCTGCCTCATGCAGCCCGTTTACCGTATCCAGGGAATATTCCTTCATACCCAGTATGTATGCCGGCATATGCTTCAAGTCTGAAACTTTCTGAGTTGTCGTTTCAAACAGTTCTGTCATAGAGGCATCTACTGCCTCGCCTTTTTCTCCCAGCAGCGCAGCGTAATAGTTATTTTCCTGCTCTTTTAACTGCTCTACCAGTTCTTCCAATGGTTTGGTATCTATGGAAATACCCTGTTTGATAAGGGCTCTGTTTGCCTCTGTCGTCATGGCTAGGCGGGTTTCTTCCAGAATCCGTTTCGCTGTCAGAAACGCCAGTGCATTATTTCCCGTCGCCTGGCTGCTGCCTTCTGTGCCTCCATAAGGCTCTACGCCACCATTGTCTATGATTCCATTGCTTTCTTCGATTGCGTTCTTTGCCGATGTCAGATCCAGCGCTCCCTGCTTTCTCAAAGAAGCTATCTGTTCTAAATTTTCAATGGTCAGTTCCATGTGGTTAGCAGCCAGATAAGCAATATCTTCATCTGTTGCCTCCGTCACTACCTCTACCGCATGCTGTGCCTGTGCCGTCAATGTATATTCCTGCAGCAGCATAGCATCTTTGGGGCGTTCGCCTTCCGCTACGGCCGATGCAATGGCTGCCGCCATTTCATTTGGATCTAACGGAAAAGAGATTCCCTGCAGCTTTTGCATATAAGAGAAGTTTTCCACCGTATAGGCAATTTCACTTTGAATCATCCACTGACTGTCGGCAATTGTGCGTTCATTTACTTCTTCTCCGGCTGCAGTAATCGTGCGTTCTATCTGATCTTTTAATGCGTCAAAATCAATTTCTTCTTCCCCAGAAGGCGTATAGGCCATGCTTCCAGAAAATTCTGCCATATAAAGATTTGCAATGCTGGGACTTAAATGATTGTCCAGCATATACTTTATGGCTCCTTTGGACAGCGACTGCAATTCGTCTGCCTGGGCAAGGGCTTCCATGCCCTCTGTCATATTCTCTTCGGTGGGTGGAACGTCTGCCGCCCGAAAATACTGCTCCAGGCGATTGGCTGCCGCAAGGCTGCCGCCAATCTCTTCTAACTGTTCTTTTGTCAGAGAGCCTCCCATATTGGAAACATCCACACCTGCCTTTGCAAGTTGGGCTTTGATCTTGTCTGTAACAGTAACAATTGTTCCACTGTCTGTACTGTGAAGAGAAAATCCGTCCTCCTGAGCTTTTTTGTAATCCTCCGGTGTCAGAGTATTCGAGAGGACTGCCATTTGATTCTTCCTGTCTGTAGCGTTCATCTGGCCGCTCATTTTCTCCTGAAATTCTTCTACTGCGCTTTTCTTCAAGTCTTCTTTGTCATAGCCTGTCTGTCCCACGCGGATCGATTTATCCAATGCATCCGTCTTTGCTTTTTTCACTTCGGAAAAAGAGGTTGTAACTTTTGCTTTCGCAAATATCTTTTCATTTTGAATCGCCTGTTCAGACAAAGCACCTTTTTCTATCTTCATATACTATACCTCGTAATTTATTCTACTACATAATATGTCGGTTAAATCCGACAAAAAATAAACACACAGGCAACATTTTACCTGTGTGTTTCTGATTGATTTTAATAAGAGAATTTAAATATTGCAACGCCATACCCCGGAAGGGAATATCCGAAGGAATATTTCTGACCGTCGCATTCCTGTTTTTTTGCTTTGTAGCTGACTGGCCGTTTTGTACCGGTTCCGCCAAATTTCTCATCATCGCTGTTAAAAATCAGCCGATAGGATTTGCCCACGGGCACACCCACCCGGTAATCTTCCCTTGCCACCGGCGTAAAATTGCAGACAAACAGCAGACAATTCTTTCCATCTTTGCTCTTTCTGATAAAGCTGAAAATACTTCTTTCATTGTCATTGGCGTTAATCCATTCAAAGCCGTCCCAACTGTGATCTAATTCATACATAGCCGGATATTTTTTGTATATATGAAGCAGTTCTTTCACGTAATCCTGTATGTGTTTATGGTCCGGATTATCCAATAGATACCACTCTAATTCAGTTTTTTCATTCCACTCATGAAGCTGTGCAAACTCCTGTCCCATAAACAAAAGTTTTTTGCCGGGATGCCCCATCATAAATGCATAACCTACCTTCAAATTGGAGAATTTATCCTCTCCCAATCCCGGCATCTTATTGATCATCGAGCATTTCAAATGCACTACCTCATCATGGGAAAGCACCAAAATGTATTTCTCACTGCCATTATAAGACATGGCAAATGTCATTTTATTGTGGTTATCTTTCCGGAAATAAGGATCTAATTTCATATAATCCAAGAAATCATGCATCCAGCCCATATTCCATTTCAAGGAGAAATTCAGGCCGCCCTCCTGCGCCGGTCCTGTCACCATAGGCCATGCAGTAGACTCCTCTGCGATCATAACCGCTCCCTTATTCCTTCCGGTAATCAGGGTGTTAATATGACGGAAAAATTCGATTGCTTCCAGATTCTTGTTCTCGCCGTACTGGTTAGCCACCCATTGTCCATCTTCCTTGCCATAGTCCAGATAAAGCATGGACGCTACTGCATCTACCCGCAGTCCGTCAATATGATAATGCTCTACCCACATCAAAGCGCTTCCAATCAGGAAATTCTTAACCTGATTGTTGCCGTAATCAAAAATCTTGGTTCCCCAGTCCGGATGCTCTCCTTTTCTGGGATCTGCATATTCGTATAATGCCTGGCCGTCAAAATCTGCCAGTCCATGGGCATCTCTTGGAAAATGCGCGGGAACCCAGTCTAAAATGACACCGATATTGTTTTTATGGAAATAATTGATCATCCATGCGAAATCCTCCGGCGTCCCATATCTGGAAGTGGGCGCATAATAGCCCGTTACCTGATAGCCCCAGGAACCGTCAAAGGGATACTCCGAAATTCCCATTAACTCCACATGGGTATATCCCATATCTTTTACATAATCACAAAGGGCTTTTGCAAATTCCCGATACGTATAAAATCCGGTATCCTCTTCGTATCCCGGATGACGCATCCAAGAGCCCGGATGCACTTCATAAATACTCATGGGGCGCTCATCCATTGTCTCTGCCTCTGCACGCTTTTTCATCCATGCACTGTCTGTCCATTTAAAATGGTCAATATCTACAATGCGGGATGCAGTTCCCGGCCGTACCTCTGCATAATTGGCATAGGGATCTGCCTTATACAGTTTCCGCCCATCCGGTGTCTCGATCAGATATTTGTAAAGGCTACCCGTTCCAAGTCCCGGAACAAACAATTCATAAATACCTGTCTCCTTTGGCTCAAGGCGCTCCATTTCATGTGAGGTCTCGTCCCAGTCATTAAATTCTCCTATGACAAAAACTTTCTGCGCATGGGGTGCATATACTGCAAAACAGATTCCCTTTTTTCTGCCCCTTGTCTGGGGATGCGCGCCTAATTTTTTGTAAATGTCATAGTGTGTTGCCTGCCCGAACAAATACATGTCCAATTCTGTAAAATTACCCATACTCCTACCCTCCGGTTTTTCTTTATTCTTCAAAATCCTTCTCTCTGAGAATAATATAATCATCCTCTGTATATCTTCTGGAAGTAAGAATCGAAAATGCTTTTTTCAGTGATTTCTTTTCTGCATTCGCAATTGCCTCATCCACAATTTCTTTTACTTCCGTCAATGTTGTAGCCTGATCTAGTCTTTGAATATTGCTGATCCGATTATAAAGCGCCAATACACCCATATTGTCTATTTCATAATCCAGATCATGGGCATAAGCCTGTCCAAATTCTACCAGCTCATCACTGGTAAATACAGGAATTTTGATCTTCTCCGTAAATTTCCTGGCAAAATTCTCATCGCTTCCTAGCACCTGTTCCAATCCTGCTCTGGTATCTTCCATGATGATTAGAACCTTGCTCTCTGTATTGTCTAACAAAAGTGACAATTTCAAAGCTGTTTCCCGATTCAGCTCTCCTGCCCGTTCAATAATCAAACATCCGCCGTCTACTTTTTTTAAAAGCTTGTCCAAATCCTTCTTATTTAAAACATTGGCATCAATCTTACCTGCCTTATTGTTCAACTTCTTTGTTTCTTTTTGTAGTGCTTTGATCAATGCTTTTGCAAGAACTGTCTTGCCGCAGCCAACTCCGCCCTGAATTAAAATATTTCCCTGTGAAGAAGCGTTTTCGCCGGTCAGTTTTTCCACGGTATGGTCTAATACGGTGCAAATCTGCTTTTCCATACCTGCCACTGGAACAAAATAAGAAAAAATTGCTTTTTGTTCTTCGCTTAGCTTTGTAATCTTCGGTGGACGCTCCTTTGTTTCCTCTACGGGATCTTTCTCTTGCTCTGCCAGCTCCTTCTCCCGTTCCTCTATGGCTGCCGCTATTTTTTTGGTCCATATCTCTTTTGTATCCTGTTGCAGCAAAGCAGACTTCTCTTCAGGCGTTTTCATTGTGATGCTGTCTTGTTGGAATAAGGATTTCTGCAGCTTTTCTTCTGCCACCTCCGGCAGTTCTTCTACAGATACGCCGTAAAATTCTGCCTCTGCCAGCTTCATCTCCTCGGAAAGATCTTCTTCTGAAAATTCTCCTTCCAGTGCCTCTTCTGTCTCACTCAAGTACTCTGCCTCAAGTTCCGTTTCTGGCAAATCCCCTGCTGCCGGCTCTGATTCCAGCTCTTCCAGAGCGCCTGCTTCAAGTTCTGTCTCAGACAAAAACTCCGCTTCAGGCTCCATTTCTGGCTCTGTCAAATCTCCTACTGCAGATTCTGTCTCGGGTATAATTCCTTCTCCTGTTTCTATTTCTATCTCTGGCAGTAATTCTGCTTCTGTTTCCTGCAAATCCACGGTTTCCTGCTCAGATCCCTCTTCCAAAAAAGCATCTGTCCCAGATTCAGGTTCCGGCAATTTCCTTGCTGCTAATTCCATACCTGTCCTTGGCAGCGTGTCCGTCCTAAAATTCGTCTCTGGCAAATCTTCCACTTCATTTTTCATCACAAACTGCCTGGGCACATATGGCCTTAAGCCAATCTGCCGATCAAAATTGGGTTTCGCCCGTTTGATCCTGCGCATCAGTTCATGTTCCTGTACTGCCGGTTCTTCCTGTACGATCTGTTCTTCCGGCCTTACCTCTTCCTGTTCGAAGTGTTCCTCTGGTTTTACTTCTTCCTGCAGTTTATTGATTTGCTGCTGCAGCATATCATTCATATCTGCTACATACCTGCCGGCGCGTTCTTCATTGGAAATTACCTCTCCCTGAAGATATTCTTCCTTCATAAGCTGGCTTGGCGTAATGCCTGCATCCAGTTTTGGTATTACATCTGCAAGCCGGTCCATAATATCTCCTGCCTCCTGCAGCGCCCTTGCTTTCGCTGATTCCAGTTTTTGCTGCTGCGCCATTTGCAGTGCAGTCTGTGCCGCCCTTCTGGTTTTTTCCCATTCACTAAGCACAGCTTCTATACTCATCTGACCACCGGCTGCCGACTCTGCGGCCTGAAAACCTGCCTGTTCGCCGTTGTCTTCTGAAAGCATTTCCTTAAACTTATCCCGAAGGGTATCGTCGATCTCTGCATCTGTTTCAATATGGGCTTCTTCTGCTTTTGATTCTTCTTCGTTGCGCCCCATTTGCAGATATGGGATTTCTTCTACCATTTTCTTGATATTGTCCATGGTATCATCCACAGTTTCTTTTTCTGTCGCATCCATAATCTGCTGCATGCTTTTCGCAAGCTCTTCCTGCAGGTTCGCCGTATTGAATTTTTCTACATTTTCCTGTACCACAGGGATACGGACCACATTTTCCTCATTGGCATGTATTTCTTTTAGTCCGTCTCTTCTCTGCCGGAAAGTCCGATATTTATCCTCCTGGGCTTTTGAAAGAGGCTGGTAAAGCATCTTCAGCTCCAATGCTCTCTCCACATAAATGCCCTCTCCAAACCACAGAATCAATTCATCGCAGGCATCAATGCACTTTTCGCTCTCCCCGGCTTTATGATATAAATAGGCAAGGTGATAGGCCCATTCTTCTGTATATTCCGCCTCTTTTAACTCTTCCAAAATTGCAATCAACGTCTGAATATCCGCATTTTCCGCTCTGCTGATTTTATAACGAAGTACGTATTTGAGATTATCATGAGGTGCAATCTCCACAAATTCACGGTAATATTCTTCTGCGTCATCTAAATTTTTCATTTTGATAGAAATCTCTGCCAGACGGTATATGATCATCCTTCCAATAGGAGAACGGTCATAGGCCATAAAGAGAATATCCCTTGCCTCTTCATAGCGTTTCTGCCTGATATAGACATCTCCGGCTTTGACCAGCAGATTCACATTTTTGACCTTACGCCAGTTTATAGAATCTACAATTTCTGCTGCCGCTGCATAATTCCCTTCAGCAATCAATGCCTTCATCTGATCTAATTTTAAATTATATTCGTATTTATCCAACTGCGTCACCTCAAAAATACGCTTTTATTTTTCCTCTTTGTAATGAAGCTCTCCCGTTTTTGTATTTACATCATGCATCCGGATATAATCTCTTGTCTCCTCCGGCAGTTTACGTTTCCGCAAAATATAGGCTGCTCCCTCTCGGATAAGATAGTAAATCACTGCAAATGTAGGCACACCTAATGTCATTCCCATAAATCCAAACAGTCCTCCACCGACTAAAATTGCAAACACAACCCAGAAAGCGGAAAGCCCTGTGGAATCCCCAAGGATTTTCGGTCCTATAATATTGCCGTCTACCTGTTGTAAAACCAAAACAAAAATCAGGAAATACAAACCTTTGATGGGATCTGCCAGTGCAATCAATATGAAGCAGGGCACTGCTCCAATGAAAGGTCCGAAAAACGGAATGATATTTGTCACCCCGACAATCACCGCAACTAACAGGCTGTAAGGTATTCTTAAAATTACAAGTCCAATATAACAAATCACACCGATAATAGCAGAATCTAATATCTTTCCGCTAATAAATTTGCCAAACATCTGATTACTGATCCGCATGACATGGAGTACAATATTGCCATATTTTGGAGGCAGCAAGGTATAAATAATTTTCTTTGCCTGTCCAATAAAAGTTTCTTTACTGGTCAGCAGGTAAAGCGCAATCACAAGTCCGATCACAAAATTAAACAGCATCTTAAAAGCGCTGATCACACCGGTTGTAAAGGATGCCACATAGGTCAAATATGTGTTAATCTGAGGAATAAGCTGTGTCTGGAATAGTTTTTCCACATATCCTCCAGCCCCAGAAATATCTATGCCTAAAACGCCAAGCCATTCCTGCATCTGGCTGTCTTCTGCCATAACTTCTTTCATCCAGTTGTCAAATGACGCCAGCTCTGTCGGGAGGCTTGTCATCATATTCTGAATACTTCGGATCAGTTCCGGTATCATCATATATAACAGCAAAAAGATAATCAGAATAAAAATTGCAATCGCTCCTACTGTGCTAAGAGTTCGGGACATTTTCTTCGCTTTTCGTTTATCTTTCATCCTTGGTTTCAGATACCGGAGCAGATATTGTTCCAAAAATGACATAACCGGATTCAACAGATACGCCACAATAAATCCCATTATAATTGGCTGTAATATGCCCATTATCTTCTGCCAGTATGCAGTAAATCCATGATAACGATATATGAAGAAGAAAAACAGTATACAGCAGCAGAATGTAACAAAGGTCACTGCCGCGATGACAATATATTTTTTTAAATCCCAATCTGACACTGCTCTTTTTTTCTTGATCTTCTCCTGCGTTTCCTCCACAGCGGCTACCTCCTACTGTCTGTTATAATTGATCAGACATCCTTTCAGAATAATGTCTCTTTCATCATCTGTCAGCTCGCCTAAAGTCAGTTTAAAGCCTTTCAGTTCTCCCTCTTTTACAACAAATGCTTCTATCTCTGCTGCCTTATCTTCGATTGCTTTTTTGATATCCGGCAGGAAAATATAATCTCCATTTGCAAATGGCAGCTCTCCTTCTTCGATTAACAGTGGCAGCATACCCCAGTTAATCAAGTTGGAACGGTAGCGTTTTGTCGCATATTCATTGGCAATATTCGCCCAGCCGCCTAATACCTTCTGGCAGGAAGCTGCCTGCTCACGGGCAGAACCGTCGCCTGGTTTTACTGCAAAAATCGTACTTCCCACGCCGATTGTCTTTCTGCTGATATCGTCATAATTTGCTTTAATTACATCCATAACCGGTTTCAACTCAGGAACGGCCTCACATGGACAGGAATCTGCCTCGATTGCCTTTTGTGCTTTCTGAATCTCCTTTGCCCTGCCCACATAAGCCGGATCTTTTCTGGAAAGGGTAAATTCTGCCAGCCCTAACGGATTGGAACGGTAAGAAGAAGTCTCCCCGGAAGGGATCAGCTCATCGGTTGTAGTTACCGGATCATGGATTTCTGCGGTCACTTTTAAAATCATGTGTTTTGGCAGCGGACTCATCTGCGGCCAGTCTTTGATGTTTGGCCCAAACTGAATCTCTACGGAAGGATCTGCTGCGCCTTTGCTGTCAAATACACGGTTTTCATAAATTTTGCTGTCAAAGAAATATTTCGGTTTTGTAAATTCTGTATCCATATCGGTTGCTGCTGTCAGATAGCCTTTATTGGCTGCCGTTGCCGCAATGGAACGGGCATCCATAAGCGCCACAGACGCAACCTGTCCATTCTGTACTTTAGAACCTTCCCGATTCGGGAAATTTCTTGTGGAATGACGAATGGAAAATGCATTGTTCGCCGGGGTGTCTCCTGCTCCAAAACATGGTCCGCAGAATGCGGTTTTTAAAATCGCTCCTGTCTGCATCAATGTAGCTGCAGCTCCATTTTTCACCAATTCCATATAAATCGGCATACTTGCCGGATATACGCTTAATGTAAATTCATCCGGTCCAATGGAGGCACCCTTTAAAATATCTGCTGCATCACAAATATTCTCAAATCCACCACCGGCACATCCGGCAATGATTCCCTGGTCTACGTAAAGTCTGCCGTTTCTGACTTTGCTCTTTAAATCCAGGTCTACGGCTCCGTCAAAGCTTACCTGAGCCCGTTTCTCACAATCATCTAAAATATCCATTAAATTTGCATTTAATTCATCAATCGTATATGTGTTGCTGGGGTGGAACGGCATTGCGATCATCGGGCGGATCGTACTTAAGTCAATTTCAATCATTCCGTCATAGTATGCAGCCTCTCCCGGATTTAATTCTTTGTAATCGCCGCTTCTGCCATGGATCTCATAAAATTCTTTTACGGCATCGTCTGTTCTCCAAATGGAAGAAAGACAAGTGGTCTCTGTAGTCATAACATCCACGCCGATTCGATAATCTACGCTTAAATTGGATACGCCCGGTCCTACAAATTCCATAACTTTATTCTTTACATATCCGTTTGCAAATACCTCACCGATAATTGCCAGGGCAATATCCTGCGGTCCTACACCCTTCACCGGAGTTCCGGTCAGATATACACCGACGATTCCCGGCATATTGATATCGTATGTCTGGTTCAACAACTGTTTTACCAGCTCAGGTCCGCCTTCGCCCATTGCCATGGTTCCAAGAGCTCCATAACGGGTATGGGAGTCGGAACCCAAAATCATTCTGCCGCCCCCTGCTAACATTTCTCTTGCAAACTGGTGGATGACTGCCTGATGAGGCGGTACGTATACGCCGCCGTATTTCTTCGCACAGGTAAGTCCATACATGTGGTCGTCTTCATTAATGGTTCCGCCCACTGCACATAAACTGTTGTGGCAGTTCGTCAATACGTAGGGAATGGGGAACTTCTCCAGTCCTGACGCTCTTGCGGTCTGAATGATTCCCACAAAGGTAATGTCGTGGGAGGTCAGTTTATCAAATTTGATCTGCAGCCTGTCCATGCTGCCGGAGGTATTGTGGTCTTTTAAAATGCCGTAAGCAATGGTGTTTTTGGCTGCTTCTTCTTTTGTAATATGCTTTCCGGTTTTACTGAAAAGTGCCTCAGAGGCGGTGTTGCTATCTTCAATTAATTCATTTCCGTTTACGAGGTAAACGCCGTTTTCATAAAGTTTCATTTGCTTTCTCCTCATTCCTATCCATAGTTATTAAAATTATAAATGTAGGGCTATGAAAAGTCAACATTTTACGAATTTTGGAGCGGAAATGGATTGCAAGACGAAAAACACTTTCCTTAATCAATAGGTAAATAAGACGTGGAAAGTGTTTTCATTTTATGTTTATTTAATTTGTGGTGTCGGACAGGGTTTGCGGCTCCGACATTTTGATAACCACAAAATTTTTCTGAACGGAAATATAGCCTTCCTCCGGATAGCAAGGCATATCCTCCGCAACTTTTACGGCTTTGTTTCTGTGTTTTCCATCGAACTCTACCTCAAGTCCTAACGCCTTCATAAATCCCGTAACGCGCCACGTTGCACCGGTGGGATTTCCTACGGAATGATCCCACTGGAAGAAGGAATAGCCGTAAATGTCCGCCGGGTGGGCAGCTCCGTTTAGTTTGGCTTTGCGCTCACCTACAAATATAACGGGCAGTTCTTTTGCGCCTTCAATTCTTCCAAGGTCTGTTGCTATGGTCTGGGCAACAATGGAATCTTCTCTGTATCTGATGTCTTCTGTGTATTCCAGTTGTAAAATCAGAGACATACAGATCCAGATAATGACTGCTGCCGCAAGCATGCTGCCGCGTTTTACCCAGATTAATCTTTTGTCTGCCATCCTATTACAGATGCCCCAGAACAGCATACAGGCGGCTGCACATGCCAGCGGCTGGGCAAACTGTGTTCTTGCAATGGACTTGTCCCCTATATAAATGGTAAAAAGGAAAGGAGAGATCATAAGCCCTGATAATCCCAAAAACAGCATTACAATATTTTTTCTGGTTTTTACCAGATAAATGCAAAACAGCAGGAACACACAGATACATGCCAGCGGAAAAGCCGAAACATCCGACTCCATGTGCCAGTTCAGCATACATTTTATATGGTCTAAAATCAGAGAAATGCTCTGCATTATGGGATATTCACCCCATTTGATCTGTGCATCCAGATAGTAGCTGTTTGCCAGGGAACGGCTGATAAACAGGTTGTAACCCAAATATACAATGCCAAAACCGACGATCAGTCCTACAATATGCTTGATGTAAACTTTCCACTCTCTTTCATAATCCCGGAAAAAATCTAGCAGATAACAGGTGATGCACAAACTAATGTACAAAAGCACGCAGCTCTGATAGGAAGCCAGGCACCATACGCCAAAAAACAGATAGAGCACAAACCAGTATATTTTCCGCTGTTTTAAAAATAATATTTCACACAGAGAAAATACGGAAATTACGCCGTAAAGCATGCCCATTACAACTTCCGCCCGCTGAAGGCTGAAATAGAACTGTATCATCCATACGGGGCAGGTGGAAAACATCACAGCAAACCAACCGTATGGATAGTGGTCATCTTTGCCGCTCATGATCCAGCACAAAAATGCAATTACACTCCCAAGAAGGATAAATCCGCCTAAAAACAATACGCCGCCTAAATAGGGATTGTATTCCATGATTCCAAACAGCCGCTTTGTATACAAAAGTCCCTGCCGCCCTATGCTTTCCCACTGCATCGTCGTTCCGGGATAGTTAATGATATGCTCTGTGTCAATTCCCACAATCTGGGAAAACACCAGATGTCCGTAACAGATCACACAAATACAGGCATTGACAAACAGTGCTGTTTTATGCAAACGAAGAAATTCCTCCGCCTCTTTATATAAGTTTTTCATCTATTTTTCCTCCCCGTGTAAGTCTGCGATCAGATCATATAACCCATTGCACCAGGTCTCCTGTCCTTCTCTCCAGCGTTCTACCATTTCAATAACAAGAATATCCGGCTGCATCTCTTTGCAATATTTCGCAAAGTCATCTGTATTTCTGGAAATCCGCACCTGGGCAAAATCTTTTGCAATTCCCATTAATGCAAAGCCAAAGGAATCCCGGTACATCAGCAGTTTTCTTTTGTCTTTGGCATCGGAAGTAAAGACATAATCGTCTCCGTCCCTGCTTTCTTCCACCGTAACATCCTCTTTATACCCTGTAACTTCCCATTCCGTATCATCATTATAGATATTTCCCATAGACAATATCCGGGCCAGGTCGCCGCTTACGTCTGTCTTAACGGCTTCATAGGAAACGTCATCCAGAGAAACATATTCCCCATGGAAATACTCATTCAAAAGCTGTACCCCTACAAATCCGCCCAGATTATTCCAGTGGGTATCGTATTTGTAGAAGAGCTGGCGCCCCTCTTTTTCTTTTAACAGCGCTTCTTTTGTATAAATGGTGGGAATACTGGTATTCGCACGCATATAATCCACCAGCTGGTCCGTTCTGCTGTAGGTTCCCACGGGAACAATTGTAGACGGCATATATTCCGGATAAATCTGCTCTTTGTTTGCCGCATAAAATACCACAAGCTC
>CAYQRG010000002.1:12533-32390 GCA_964419645.1 uncultured Eubacterium sp. | reverse complement strand
TCTGTCTTGTAGTTACAGGTAATCTGAGCCCCACTCGCCGGGATATTGCCGTTTGTTCCGTCGCCAAAGGTAATCTTACCTGTTTCGTAATCAAATGTACATACATTTGTTTGCCCCTGACCTTCCAGAGAACTTACAATATTCCACTTGGTTCCTCCGACAAATACTTCCGCTGTATCCTGCACGACCGGAGTATAATACACATAACGTTCCTCATTTAGATTGCCATCACTTAAAGATGCTGCAGATCTCCAATCGCCTTTTTTCGCCACTTTATTATTGGTCTGATAATAACTGCTCTGACCGGAAATCGTCATTACGTCGCCTTCAATATAAAGATCGACAACAGGATTGCTGCTGTTAGTCTTAATGTCGCAGTCTCCGGACATCCAATAATCCTGTCCAGTATCGCTGAATTCATTGCCTATTTCAAACCTTTTCACACCATATGGTTTGGGATGTCCGTTTGCCGCACGCACTGCTGCCCAGTCTGTGCCACCGCCCGGATTACTGCCGTCATTCGGTGCATTTAAATATTCTACCAAATCTGCAGCATCCTGTGCATTTCCTCTTCCCAGACCATAGACAAAAATTGCCTCTGCATTTAAGTCGTCATAAATCCATGTCATGGCTTCATCCACGCCAAACGCAGGATCTACCGGCTGTTCTCCGGCATTAGAATAAAAATTATTTCCTGCAATTGTCGTTGTTCGTTCTGCTTGCGGTCCTATGGTATCTTTCCAGGTAAAGAGATTAGAAACTGTACCTCCCGGATAACGCACGGAGCCAAAATGCGCTTCTTTTGCAAGGGTATTAAAATCTTCATTCATCTGATTATTCTCTTTATCCCAGGTTCCATATCCGTATTTGTGATAACGGTGATTGATTCCAAACATAGCAGAAGGAATTTCTCTTACTACATCGGATGTATCCACTTCAATTGTAATCGGCATTCCTGCCTCATATGCATTTACTGCTGCCTGAAGTTCTGCAATCATAGCTTCTATTGCTGTAACATCCGCTGATGCATCGTCTCTGATGCCTTCTGCCTTCTGAATCGCCTGCTTAAGATTCGCAGATACCGTATCCGTACCGGTTGGATTTAATGCTTTAGCGCTTGTAATCAACGCATTCAGACTTTCTCTTACTTCCTGTGCCCCAATGATTCCGCTATGCAGATCATAAATCGCTTTTACAGTCGTTGCATCAACCACCTTGTTGTAATAACGAATTTCATCCATTGTTCCGTTGACTGCATCATTGTCCGCATTGAGTCTGTGGGCGCCGACACGGATATTTCCGTTGCCGTCTACAAGAGCCTTGCTAAAAGTTTCTTCATTGGTCTTTACGCCATCCAAATAAAAATACACTTTTCTCGGAGAAACGCTTGACGCATCCACTGCCATCATAACATGATGCCACTCATTTTTTTGAACTGCTTGAGTACAATATCTGTTGCTTTCATCTAAATAAGTTCCATGCCTGCCATTGTTACTAATTGTCAAAATCGCCCTTCCACTGTCAGTTCCATCCTGGTGAAAAACGCTTGTACCATTACCTCCGCTCGGCAACGCTGCATATTTCACCCATGCTCCAATGGTAAACGCATTGGAAGATGATAAGCCCTGTGAAGCACTCACCAGGTTTAAGGTAAGATAAGAAGTGTTATCTCCGCTAAAAGATACGGCGCCATTACCGCCGATACCGCCGGAAGCATTGAATGTAACACCACTCCCTGTCTTAACTGCCGAGACATTTGCAACAGATGCCTGACTCTTCAGCTGATCAGCCTCCGTTGCTCCATCAAATGTCCAATATCCCACCAGGCCGGTCGTCAGATCGGCCTCTTCCGCACGCACTTGTACAATGCCTGCCCCCTGCCAAATACTTCCTGCTGCCAGACTGGCTGTCAAGGCCATTGCTGCCAGTCGTTTAAATAATTTGTTCATACAAAACCTCCTCGCTCTCAAAAACTAAATCAATTTGCTATTCTACTAACGGCGGCTTTTGGTACAACTTTCGTTCTATCTGTTTCCTTTTTTTGGCTATCGCCTTTAGCGTCTCCGTTGCATTTTCTTTTTCTGCAATCTCTTCCAAGTCTTCTAAAATAGTGATCTGGTCAAGTAAATTACCATTGTATTCTTTTTCTGTCATTGGCATACCGTTTCACCCCCCTAATACAAAAAATGCTTTCTGTTATGCCTTTAGTGTATCATAAATTCATTGTAATTACTATATGTATTTGTTATTCCCATAGAACAAAAGCCTCTTTATAAAGACGGCCCGAAAAACCACAACGGTCTTTCGGGCCATTCAAATATCACCTGATATTTATTTTACTTTCATGCCTGCTTTTTTCAGTTTGGAAAGAAGCTTACTGCACTGTTTGCCTTTCAGTTTCTTCGGCATCTTTACTTTTATGATGACATTCTTTAATTTCTTACATTTGAAAAATGCTTTTTTACCGATACTTGTTATATTGATACCGATTGTCACCTTCTGAATCTTACTGAAGTTTGCAAAGGCCTGATCTGCGATTGCAGTCACTTTATAAGATACGCCTTTTATTGTAATTTCTGCAGGAATCGTAACGGATTTTGCATATTTTCGATTGCTGTCCCTACCTGCTTCTTGGTCACTTTCGTATCCCCATCAGGATTTGCCAGCATTTCTTCCAGATCTGCCAACATATCTTTTGCAGCCTCAATACAACCCTGCAGTTCCTCCCAGCTTTCTTCTGTATAATCTGCCTTTTTCAGACCATTCAGAGTATTCTCTATCATTGAAATCGCTGTATTCAGACTGGTTTTCTCATCCTCTCCGGCCGGTGTGCTTGCTGCATTATCTGTATCACAGGTATATTTCTTCTCTATTACTGCCTTATCAGTGCCCTGATGCTTGATACATTCAGCATCGTCTGCCACACCGCATTCAGCACTCAATGTAATCTGCCAAGATTAATGCCAATTCACAATAGTTTTATAACAATTTTATAGCACAAAAGTTATGAATTATTCAAATCCCCTGATCAAATTAATCCTTTCAATTGTCTCCCACTTTTTCAAAAAACATTTTTGTGAATTGCGAGTCGAAAAATGTAATAATTTGTAAAGTTTTCGACTTTTAATTCAAAAACTTTACAAATTATGAAGTTATGGATATAATAGAAGAAAAAAAGCCAGGAGGCACTGTATGAATACGCTTATAAATCGTCCATCCTATTTGGAAGAACTGATTCAAAATAAAGATATAGATCTGGTTAAGATAGTAACAGGTATCCGCAGATGTGGAAAGTCATCCATTCTTGATTTATTTCATCAATATCTGGTTGATGACGGAGTATCCGAAGATAACATTATTCATATAAATTTAGAATCCTTGAAATATAGAAAATTGACTGATTACCTGTCCTTTTATGATTATATCAGTGAACGCATTGTAAAGGACGAAAGAACCTATCTGATATTTGACGAATTGCAAGTAGTGGAACATTGGGAAAAAGCTATCGAATCTTTTCGTTTGGATTTTGATGTGGATATCTATATAACAGGTTCAAATGCCTATCTTCTTTCCACAGAATTTTCGACGATTTTATCAGGAAGATATATTGAAATAAAGATATTACCGCTTTCATTTAAAGAGTTTTTGGATTTTTATGAGTTTGATGTCACTGTAACAATGGAGGAGAAATTTCAAAAATATCTGCAGTTTGGCGGAATGCCGATACTGAGAGAATACCAGTTTAATGAGCCGCGGAGTAACCAGGCATTAGAAGGCATATACTCTACGGTTGTGCTGCGTGATATTTTGCAACGTAATGATTCGGCGGACCAGAATATGCTGCAAAAGATTGTAATGTTCTTGTGTTCCAACATAGGCAGTGTTACATCTCCGAATAACATAGGAAATGTATTGGCTGATGAAGGAGATCTTCAAAAGGCGAAAGGCAAAAACGTAGCCGGAAAAACCGTAGACAAATATATATCTATGTTACGCAACGCTTTTGTATTTTATTCGGTAGGCAGGTATGATGTAAAAGGAAAACAATTGTTAAAAACCCTTGGGAAAAATTACATCATAGATATGGGTTTTCGCAATATGCTCCTTGGATATCGGGATGGAGACAGAGGCCATATTCTGGAAAATATTGTTTTTCTGGAACTGCTTAGAAGAGATTATCGTGTGTATATAGGCAAAGTAGGCGATACGGAAGTTGACTTTGTGGCTGAGAAACCAGATGATAAAATATATATACAGGTAACAGAACATATGCAGTCTGAAGAAACAAGGAAGAGAGAACTTCGTCCTCTTAAAATGATACCGGATAATTATGAAAAAATAGTTTTATCAATGGATAAGAATTATATAAAATCTTATGAAGGGATTAAATCTTTATACCTGATCGACTGGCTGCTACAATAAAAAACATATAGGGGGTGTCTGTGACACCCCCTGCTTAAGTTTATTCAAACCCCCGAATCAGGTTGATCATCTCAATCGCTCCCGTCGCACAGTCAAATCCTTTATTCCCCGCCTTGCTTCCGGCACGCTCAATCGCCTGCTCAATATTGTCGGTAGTCAGCACGCCAAACATCACCGGAACACCTGTCTGTAAAGAAACCTGCGCGATTCCCTTTGATACTTCGGCACACACATAATCATAATGTGTCGTCGCGCCCCGGATCACTGCCCCGAGGCAGATAACTGCATCATATTTCCCGCTCCCGGCCATTTTCTGCGCAATCAGCGGAATCTCAAACGCTCCCGGCACCCAGGCCACATCAATCTGGTCTTCTTCTACTTCATGCCTTTTCAATCCGTCAATAGCTCCGCCTAACAGCTTAGAAGTGATAAATTCATTAAACCTCGCCGCTACAATTCCGATTTTTACATTTTTTGCTACTACATTTCCTTCAAATACATTCATCTTTTTCTCTCCTTATTTCATATTTAATAATCCAGCATATGTCCCATTTTCTTCTGCTTTGTCCGCATATAATACGAATCAAAGGGCGTCAATTCCATTTGAATGGGCACACGTTTTGCAATGCTCAATCCAAATTCCGAAAGTCCGTCTATCTTCTTCGGGTTATTGGTTAAAAGTCGAAGGCTCTTCGCTCCCAAATCCCTTAAAATCTGCGCTCCGATATAGTATTCCCGCAGATCTTCCTCAAAGCCCAGCGCCAGATTGGCTTCCACCGTATCCATTCCTTTATCCTGCAGCTCATACGCCCGTAATTTATTGATCAGTCCGATTCCTCTGCCCTCCTGCCTGAGGTACAAAAGCACACCTCTGCCTTCTGCTTCAATCTGCTGCATCGCCGACTGCAGCTGCTGTCCGCAGTCGCATTTCATGGAGCCGAACGCGTCTCCGGTGAGGCATTCGGAATGCACCCGGCACAAAAGATCTTCGCCGTCTCCGATGTCCCCTTTTACCAGTGCCACATGATGTTCGCCGTTTAGCTTATTGACATAGCCATGGGCAATAAATTCTCCAAAACGGGTAGGCATTTTCGTTACGGCAACTTCTTCCACCAGTTTCTCGTGTACTTTCCGGTATTCCTTTAAGGATTGAATCGTAATCATTTTAATCTGAAACTCTGCCGCAAGCTCCATAAGCTCCGGCGTACGCATCATCGTGCCGTCCTCGCGCATAATTTCACAGCAGAGCCCGCACTCTTTTAAGCCTGCCAGCCGCATCAAATCCACTGTCGCCTCGGTATGGCCTTCCCGTTCCAGCACGCCGTTTTTCTTTGCCAGAAGGGGAAACATATGTCCCGGCCTGCGGAAATCCTCAGGGCGCGCATTTTCATCCACACATTTTCTGGCGGTGATTCCCCGCTCTTTGGCAGAAATTCCTGTTGTCGTCTCTACTGCGTCAATGGATACGGTAAAGGCTGTTTCATGATTATCCGTATTGTTGGATACCATTTGGGGCAGCATCAGTTTTTCCACTAAGGACTGTCCCATGGGCATACAGATTAATCCTTTTCCGTGTACTGCCATAAAATTCACATTCTCTGTTGTGGCAAATTCCGCAGCGCAGATAAAATCTCCTTCGTTTTCCCTGTCTTCATCATCAGTTACAAGTATGATTTTTCCGTTCTTCAAATCCAATAGAGCTTCATCTACCGTACTAAATGTATGTAATCTATCCATTTCCTAACCTCCCTTTAAAATCCTGCCCGAAACAAAAATTCCTTCGTTAGCGTTGATTCTTTTACCGCATCCTGTTTTCCGGTTTGTTCAAAAAAAAGCAGCCGTTCTACATATTTGCCTATGATATCGTTTTCTAAATTGACAACGGAACCTTTTCTTTTCTCCCCTAATATTGTTTCCTTTAAAGTGTGGGGAATGACAGACACTTCAAAACGTTCTTTTTGTACCCTGGTAACGGTAAGGCTGATCCCGTCTATGGCGATGGAGCCTTTTTCCACAATGCCCCTGGTGATAGCCGGCTGCGTCCTGATCTGATAACGAATGGCATTGCCGTCTTTTTTGATCTCCTCCACCGTTCCCGTTCCGTCAATATGTCCCGATACGATATGTCCTCCGAAACGTCCGTCTGCCGCCATAGCCCGTTCTAAATTGACACCACTGCCAGATTTCAGCGTGCCAAGTGAGCTTCGTTTCAGCGTCTCCGGCATCACATCTGCTGTAAAATCCGAACTGCTAAGGGCTGTGACGGTTAAGCATACGCCGTTTACCGCAATGCTGTCTCCGATTTTTGTTCCTTCCAGGACTTTTTGAGCCTGAATGTGGAGTTTGCCGGGTTCCGCCCTAAGAAGCTTTCCTGTTTCTTCTATGATTCCTGTAAACACGTCTCTACCTCCCATTCGATGAAAATATCTTCTCCGATTTGCTCTATCCTGGGACTGCAAAGGGAAAAAGCATCTTTCGGAAATTCTACTCCTTCCCCTGCCACCGGGGTTTTTGCGCCGATGCCGCCAAAGAGTTTTGGTGCGATATACATATGCACTGCCTGTACAATTCCGCTTTTTAATGCGCTGTAATTGAGCATTGCACCGCCCTCTAAAAGAATGCTGTCTATGCCAAGTTCGCCCAGTTTTTCCATTAAAACCCGCAGGTTGATATGTTCTTTTTCCAACGGGATCTGCAAAACCTTACAGCCACAATCTGTATAAGGACGTATTACATCTTCGTCCTCCACTGCCGTCGCCAGAATTACGGGCACATCTTTTGCAGATTTTACGATTTCTGCTGTAAGAGGGGTGCGGAGGTTTGTATCACAGATAATGCGAATCGGGCTTTTCATTCCTTCCAGTCTGCAGGTTAAGCTGGGATCATCGGCAAGCACCGTTCCCACACCTGCCATAATTCCCATGTATTTGTGGCGGCTTCTATGTACCTGTTTCCTTGCCGCCTCCCCGGTAATCCATTTCGATGCCCCGGTTTTGGTTGCTATTTTTCCGTCGGCAGTCATGGCATATTTCATCACGACGTAAGGTGTTTTATGGCGGATATAATGGAAAAAAACCTTGTTTATGGATAAGCACTCTTTTTCGCAGATGCCCGTTTCCACTACAATTCCATGCTGTTTCAAAATCTCTGCGCCTTTGCCTGCTACTAAAGGGTTTGGGTCCATGGAACCGATGTATACTTTCTGAATGCCGCTTTCTATGATAATCTCCGTACAGGGCGGTGTCTTTCCGTAATGACAGCAGGGCTCTAACGTGACATAAAGCTCGGCGCCCGTCATATCTTCTTTGCAGTTTAATATTGCGTTACGTTCTGCGTGATATTCTCCGCATCTGTGATGATAATCCTTGCTTAAAATACGGCCGTCTTTTACAATCACAGCGCCCACCATAGGATTAGGATTGGTAAAGCCTTCGCCTTTTTTGGCTTCTTCGATTGCAAGTCTCATGTAATCTTCTGAATTCATACCTCACTTCCTTTCACATTTCAGGACAGGACGAGAAAAAGGCTCTGAAATAGAATTCTATTTCAGAGCCAGTTATGGTATCGTACACATTTTCTGATTCACGATTTCATCTCTTCTTTCATCCAGACTATACTGTCGGCTTCGGAATTCTCATTGTCCGGATAGTTCTATCCGAATCAGAGTCACCGAATCATGCCTTGCGGCTCGTGGGCTTTACCACCGGTAGGGAATTTTCTGCTTCTGCAAAATCACCCTGCCCTGAAGATTTCTTATTTATTTTTTCACTGTACCTAGAGTATCACAGTACACAGGCTATGTCAAATACAGATTGTTCCTATATCCTGCTCTTTAGAAGAATCATGCATTGATCCACGATTTTCCGCAGCTCGTCGTTTTCCTGTTTCAACTGCCGGAACAACTGATCCATATACCCTGTATCAATTTCCGGCAAAACCATATCTTCCAGCAGTTCTGTATAAAAAGGCGTCTTTTTGGCATATTCCCACCAAAACCGCTCCAATTCATAACGAACTTCTTTATGCCGCCAAGGTTTCGGCCCAGCATAATGCAAAATGGCTGTATGTTCCCTCACCCAATCACTTCTGTATCCAATATTATATGCCGTCCTTGCCGCCAGATTAAACCTCTCCGCATCCACATATTGTACGTCATTCCAGAACAGATAGTTCAAAAGATCCTGGTCGTGATATACCAGTTCTTCTTTGTGTGCCAGCGCCTGCTCCATAAAAAATGCAAAATCACAGGTATTTCGTAGTTTTTCCAGATGAAACAGCATAACGCCTGCATTAAAATACTGAAAATTCTCTTTTTCTTTTAATTCTGCAAAAAGCTCCGACTGTGCCACATGCTCCGCCGAAACAGCCGTTCCATCTTTGCAGACAACAAAGGTTTTCCCTTCAAAATCCGTCTCGTAGAGTTCACGCAAAGACTGCAAAACCACCATATCCGCGTCCAGATAAAGCACCCGGTCCAGCTCCTTTGGAAGCAACTCCGGCAGTGCAAGACGAAAATAAGTTTCCACTGTAATCATTTCATTGGAGGGCAGTTCTTTAGGAAATTTTTCCATATCCATTCGGATAAAATGCAAACTTCCGCCATATGTTTCCACCAGCTTTTTTATAATTTCTATCTGCTCTTCTTTCATATCTGCCGATAGCAGATAAATCCTGCATGGTTCACTCTGCCCTGCATTATTTTCCAGCAGAGACATCAGCATCACATATAAATATTTTACAAAAGCCTCATTTGCTGCAACTGCAATATTCATAAAAACGTTTCTCTCCTTCTTTTATCAACTAGACGGCTGAATGGAGATAACTCATGATCTCCTGATTATCTAAAATATCCGTTTTCAACTCTTCTGTGCGGTTACGCCAGGTATGCTCTGCTTTTGCCTTTCGATATCCTCTGTCCGCAATATCCTGTAAAAGCAAATCGTTTTTTAACAACTCCTTAATCTGATCCGGCAAAGAGTCTATCTCCGGCAATTCAAACAGCACAAGCTCTCTCTCATCCGGCTGCCCGGCGCGTTTCAACCAGCAGAATTCTTCTTTCATATACACAGAGGTGTCGGAAACTGCCACTGCCCCCTGGAGCATCCCATTAAACACCCGGTCATGGGTACCGTCTTTAAACCAGGTCATAGTGCTCAAAACAATTTTTGCATCCTGCATTTTTTCCACAATTTCTTCTGCCGGCACCCTTCCGCCATAATGGACATTCGGTCTATTGAGCCAACTGCAGTTCTCCCAGCCTGCTCCATACAGCATAAGCTCGATTCCGCTTTCCGCCAAAACACGGATCGTCTTTTCCCGAAAATAAGAAACTGCATACAAATCAATAAAATGCAGATCTGCAATGACTTCTGCCAGTTTTGCATCCTCATATCGGATGCCCTGCTCCAAAAGCACTTCTTCCAATACTGCTTCCGTCGTTCTGTCTGGATTTTCGATTAATCTTTGATATGTCTTTTCGCAGACTTTTTTCACATCCATATCGGAATACTTTGAGAAATCCGGCATCATTTTTTCGGCAAAGGAACTGGAAAGCCCTCCGGCATACAAGACGTCGATGCTTCTTTCTTTTATGGGGCGTTTGATTCCGCTTCTCTCTTTTCCCGCATGGGGCAGATAACCTGCAATTGGGATATTGGGATAAAAACGGCTGACATAATTCATATGATTTCTGTCCGTGCAGAGCACCACTGCGTTTCGAGGCGCCGTTGCCAGTGCCGTATGATAGCAGAAGGGATGATCCATTAAAATATTGATGCAGGGAATTTTTAATTCTTCCCAGATATTTTTCCCCGGATGCAATTCCATGTTAAAGCCAAGATTGTTAAAGGTAATGGCCGCTTCCACCGGCTGTTCTATAAACTGAGCCAGTTTTCTTAAGCTTTCTCCCATTTCCCTTACGTCAAAAATCATTGTCTCATATTCTAAATGTTCAAATTCCCTTTTTAATTCATAGGTAAATAAATCCAGCGTATCATATACGCCCACAAAAAACAGCAGCCGTTTCATTCCATATCACCTGTTCATTTTTATTTTTTGTAGTTGTTCCATACTGTATTGTCAAAGATTACTTTTTATCAACAATTGTTTCAGGCGTTCATTTTCCGAAAGAAGTTCCTGGGAAATAGACGCCAGCCTTGTCAGTTTTTCCATACCGTCGTTGTACGCCGCTTCTACTTCTAGGCAGTGTTCTGTCAGAAGACGAATCGTCTGGCGCATATTTACAGTCCGATCTACATATGTCTTTTGATAAATTTCTCTTTCAGGCAGCTTTCTATTGCTGCATTTCTCCTCTATGCCTTCTATAAACGTCTTGCAGGAGCGAATCATGTTATTTCTAAGTTCCTGTATCTTCTGGCTGCCGTCCACCGGTTGAAGGAATACAGAATCTGCCTTTCCTTCCAATACCTCCTGTTCACTGAAACAGGAGAAAAACTCTGCAAAATCCGTAAGTCTTGCATAATAATCTTCATCATAATTTCCAATCAAAATCACCGGCGTGCCAAGGGCAACGGAAGGAAGAGCACAGTGCAGCCTTGTGGTAATCACCAATTTTGCTCCCTGATAGGCCTTTAAATATGCCTCCACTTTTTGCTCTCTTTCTTCCCAGCAAATGCCCACTTCTTCGGGCGGAATGGTGTGGGTTTTTAAGACAATGTTTTGATCTGGAAGCCTGTTCTGCACATAGGCTTCTATGGATTTCGGAACGTCCGTCAATATTACCTCTTCGCTGTCTGCAACATTTGAAAAGCGCGGAAGCGTCAATGTCAGACACCCCGAAAAATAATTGTCGATTCCGTTTTCTGTCAAAAGCTCCATCGTCTGTTTATCCCGGCAGCCAACAGGTCCGTTTTCTTTTAAATAGTCTGCTGCTATGCCGTTTAAAAACGAAAAGTTCCCTGCGCACATCTGACTTCTGCTGAAATGGGTTCCTGCAAAAAATGGCAAAATATAAGGTGACGGAGGAAAGGTATAGCCATGGTGAAGATACCAGCCGTTTAAAATGGCTGCCACAAAGTCATCTTCCCTTGGAATGAATAAATCCATTTCTTCTCTGTCAATACAGTAATCTACCTGGGGCAGGAACTGTTTTCCGGCATAACTTAAAATATCATCACCAATATTTGATGTGTTTTTGTAATAAATCAATCCATATTTCATCTTCTTACTCCTTGGGCTTTTCTCTCCCTGTTATAATATCTGCAATTCTTCCGGCCCCTTTTCCATCCACCAGTTTTTGCATCTTCCGGGATATTTCGACACGCAGTTTTGCATCTTCCCGATATTTCTCAATCAGGTTCATCAACTTACCTGTAATATCTTCTTTTCTGGCATCTCCTGCATAGGCAATGATGTCGTCTTCTTCAAATTTTCTGACATTGTCCAACTGGTTGTCTGCTATGGAATAGGAAATGGCAGGTGTTCCGATGGCACATAACTCATACAGCGTCGTTCCTCCTGCGGAAACTGCCAGGTCTGCCTCTTTCATATATATGTCCAGATTCTGCACCGCTTTGTGCAGACGGATATTTTTATATGATTGATATTTTTCTTTCAAACTTTCATAATTTGTATGATACATACCACAGATGACATCGACTCTTTGAAACAATGTTTGATCCAATTTTTCCAATATTTTTTCTAAAGCGCCATACGTATCCGAACCGCCGGACATGATCAAAAGGCTCTCTGCTTTTGGTTTTATGATTTTTGCCTCACAGTGACAAAATTCCTTCCGTAAAGGAACATATTTTGTTCCAAGATATAACTCTGTCTCTGAATAACTCTCCTGATAATGAAATTTTGCACAGTAATTTGCATAACAGATAATTCCGTGAACCGGATAAAGAAATGCATTTATATCATCCATATAGTATGTTTGAACCATTTCGGACAGTTGTTTCAAATAAGTTTCTGTCACCTGATAACTGTCAAGCAGAATGCGCTCTATTTTCTGCTCTTTTATGTATGCCGTTAATCCCGGCAATTCCGAATCCATATCATCCCATTGCGTATGAAGGACAATGTACGCATATCCCCGCTGTTTTAATAATTCTACCGCCTGCTCGTCTGCCAATATAAAAATCGCATCCTCGCCTTTAGCTTTTGCCGCGTCTGCTATAGACAGGCAGCGCATGACATGGCCTGTGGCGATTTGTTCATTCATATCCGTTCTGATATACAGCATTTTATTCCTCTTTTCTTCGCATCCCCAGCAGCTTTATTTCAAAAGCAGTGTAGGTTTCTTCAAATCCTGCTTTTACAAACGCTTTTTGAGATGCAGCATTCTCCGGTTTCACCTTTCCGATTATTTTTCGCACCCCTGGGAAATCCTGCTGTGCCTGCCTGCATACTAACTCAAGCAACTTTCTTCCATGCCCCTGTCCCCTCATTTCGGCACATATGCTATAACCGATTTCCGCCTCTTCTCCGTTCACTGTAAGACGAGCCTGTCCTGTTTCCTTCCCATCATACATATAAATATATTGCCAGCAATTCTTATTTTGCAGCAGCCTCTCAAACCACGCTTTATGCTCCTCGTAGCAAATCCGTTCCGATGAAAAGGAATTTTTCCGCACAAGTGATTCATTTGCCCATTCAAACAATAAATCCATATCTGATTTTACAGCCAAACGCAGATAACCGCATTCCTGATTTTCTCTTTCCATGTCTCCTTATTCTCCCAAAATTCTGTTGCTATTCCAGCTCTGCCATCACAATCGGCTCCCCAAACCCATACGCCTGCTTTGCCTTTTTTCCTAACAATTCTTGATAATATTTCGGTTTCATCCCGATTGCCGGACGGATACTCCTTACATTTTCCGCAGTAAATACTTCGCCCTGCGCAATCGGCTTTACCGCAACTAAAGAACGTCGATTCACCAGTCCGCTTTTCTCATGCTCCGTCAATTCATACGTCGGCGCTCCTAACATCTTCTCTGCAGCGCGCACATCCTCCACCATTTTGGCAAATTCCTCTATTTCCATGGAAAATCCTGCATCTGGATTTTCAATTTTGCGGCTCAGGCAAACATGCTTTTCAATCACCTTTGCTCCTAAAGATACCGCCACAGCCGGCGCCAAAGAACCCATAGAATGATCCGACAATCCAATCGGCACTCCGAAACGTTTCTGCATATCCGAAATCACTGACAGATTCATATCCTCATATCTGGCAGGATACTGACTGCAGCATTTTAACAATACTATCTGCTCATTTTTCTGTTTTCTGCAGGCAGCCATAGCCTCTTCCATCTCTTCCACACTGCCCATGCCGCAGGAAATAATCATCGGTTTGCCTTTTCTGGCCGTATATTCAATCAGCGGAATGTCGATCAGTTCAAAAGATGCAATCTTATAAAATTCTACTCCCATATCTTCTAGGAAATCCACTGCCGTAAAATCAAAAGGGGTGGACAAAAAGTCAACGCCCACTTCCTCACATTTCGCCTTCAATGCAGGCTGCCATTCCCAGGGCGTATACGCTTCTTTATAAAGCTGATAATAATTATACCCGTCCCAAAGACCGCCTTTGAGCCGATAAGATTCACTGTCACAGTCAATGGTCAGTGTATCTGCCGTGTATGTCTGTATTTTGACACAGTCGGCGCCTGCTTTTTTTGCTTCTTCAATAATCGAAAATGCGTTTTCTATTTTCCCGGCATGATTCGCCGACATTTCGGCAATGATATAGGTTCCGGTCTTCATCTTTTCATACAGTTTCATGGGTAAACTCCTTCACTTTTTCAATTACAAAGTCCTGTGCTTCGTTTGTCAGATCAGGATACAGCGGCAGAGAAATCATATGAGAATAAATTTCTTCCGCATTGGGACAGCACTCATCCTGATACCCATGTTCCTGATAATAGGGATGGAAATAAACCGGAATGTAATGGACATTGACACCGATGCCTGCTCCACGGAGTTTTTCAAATACATTTTTTCTGTTCTGATTTTTCACCTGAATAATATACAAATGCCAGCCGCTGTTTGATTCCGGCATCTGGTATGGTGTCATGATATCCGGACAATCTGCAAACGCCTCATCATAACGTTTTACCAGTTCTCTTCTTCGTCCAATAAAATAATCCAGTTTTTTCATCTGACTGATACCAAGGGCGCATTGGATATCTGTAATCCGGTAATTATAGCCAAGATCAAGCTGCTGATAAAACCACGGTCCTTCATTTCTCGTCATAAGAACCTCGTCCCTTGTAATTCCATGGCTCCGAAACAGACATAAACGTTTGTATAATTCCGGATTATCCGTAACAATCATACCTCCCTCTCCGGTGGTAATCGGCTTTACTGGATGAAAACTGAATGTTGTCATATCCGAAAGAACGCCGACTTTCTTGCCTTTGTACTCAGAGCCAAGGGCATGAGCTCCGTCTTCAATGACAATCAAATGATGTTCCTTCGCAATGGCATGAATCTCATCCATATCACAAGGCTGCCCTGCCAAATGTACAGCAATAATGGCCTTTGTCTTTTTTGTAATCTTTCTTCTGACATCCTTTGGATCAAGGTTATAAGTTTGGAGATCCACATCTGCAAACACAGGCGTACCGCCACAGTAAAGCACACAGTTCGAGGACGCAGCAAAAGTGAGGGGTGTTGTAATCACTTCATCTCCCACTCCGATGCCTGCTGCAAAACAAGCTGCATGAAGCGCCGCCGTGCCATTTGATATGGCTACCGCATATTTTGCTCCCGTATAGCGGCAGACTGCATGTTCAAACTCCTGTATCTTTGGTCCTGTGGTCAGATAATCGCTTCGCAGCACATCCTCTACTGCATGAATATCTTCTTCGTCTACACTTTGTTTTCCGTAAGGTATCCCTTGAGAATATCCGCAATCTGCTTTCACACACTTTTTCTTTTGCATCATAAGCTGAAATTTTAATTCTGCTATTTGCCAATCGTCTTCATTGTCAATATCCTGCACTTGAAGCTCTGATACAAAAATTGGCATGATTCCTTGGGAAACCCTGCCCTCTACGCTTAAATATTTCTTTGTATCATATATATAAAACTGTCCTGCATCATGATACTGATTTTCCAAATCTTGGGAACGGGCACTCATATATTCTTTGTATTTAAATTCAATTGTTCCATTCTCATCTACTACATAACACCTCTGGGGCGGATAAGAAAACCGAACAACAGGCATTACCTGTATGGGATGCTTTGTTTCCATAAGCTCCATGCCTTCTATGAGTTTTTCTGCTGTAACAAAAGGCGCTGTAGGATAAATGCAGCAAAAATAATCAAATGTTTTTCCCAGCTCCCTATATTTTTCCAGCACCTCCAAAAGCACATCTGCCGTTGTCGCATAATCATCGGAAGTTTTTTCGCTCCGCATAAAAGGAACCGCTGCGCCGAATTGCTTTGCAGTTTCTGCAATTTCCTCACTGTCCGTCGATACCATAACTTCATCAAATAATCTGCTTTCCATTGCCGCTTCTATGGAATAGGCAATAATCGGTTTGCCGCAGAAATTTTTTATATTTTTTTTCGGTATTCTCTTACTGCCGCCTCTCGCAGTTATAATTGCCAGTCTGCTCATTTTTTGTCCACTCCCTCTTCTATTCCCAACATTTGCAGCCTCTCTTTTGCAGGCTGATACTCTCCGCACTTTTTATAATTTTTAATTGCTTCGTCTCTATCGCCCAGACATTCATAAATCACGCCGATATTGTAATGGGCCGCGTAAGAATTGATACCTGTTGTTTTTGCATCCTTTTGACCTGTTGCTTTCTGAAATTCCTCTATGGCCTCTGAAAATCTGGCATTATTCATATAAATCAGTCCCATTAAAAACTGAAAATCCGCTGTATTCCCAAATTCCGGATATATATTTTCAAAAAAAAGCGCCGTCTCCTTCTGGTCACTATTAATCAAAGCATATCCGTAGGTTTCCACCATATCAACCACATATTCCAGCTTTGGATTCAAATCATACGAAAGCCCTCTGGCAAAATATTCACAGGCGCAAGTATATTCTTCCGCCATATAATAGCCTTTGCCAAGTTGATATAAGATATAGGGAATCCTCTCTTCCCTCTCTGTTTCTTCCAAAACCTTCAGTTCTTCCTTCAGCAAATGAATATTCCGAAAGGCCTTTTCCCTCTTTAATTCTTCCGGCAGGTCATATCCGGTATGTCCTATGACAAGGGGCGTCTGGTAAGTTTCATAGTCTCCTCCCCGGAAAGCTTCTACCTGCTCATGGATCCGTCCTTCATAATGATATATTTCTTTTGAAAAAATACGGTTGATCCACTCTTTCTTTTCCTGTATTTCATTTTTTCTGGTCAGAATATTGATTCTCTGAATCCTACCTACCCCCTTAGGATGTTTCGCAATCGCATCCAGCAGTTTTTCAAAATCCAGAGCTTCGATATATTCATCACTGTCTAAAACCAGCACATATGAATGGGACGCTTTGGAAACTGCAAAATTCTTAGCAGCAGCAAAATCGTCACACCAGACAAAATCATAGACATGCTCGGTATATCGGGAAGCAATCTCCTTGGTCCTGTCCCAAGAACCGGTATCTGCCACAATGATCTCAAAAGGATAAGGCATGAGACTTTCCAGGCACCGTTTCATATTTTTTTCTTCATTTTTTGCAATAATACAAACGGAAATATTCATTTTCATCTTCCTATTCTAAAATCAAAAATTTCTCGTTCAGCTCCCTTACTCCCACTGCTCTTTTGTAACGGTTCTGATAGGATGCCACTTCCATTCCGTCCAGCAGATCCAGCCACCACCATACATCTGTATAACCTAACATATGACGAAATCTCACAGTGCCGGATATCCTTGGATTGATTTCAAAAATGTAATATTTTCCGTCCTTTTTCCGTAACTGTATGTTTATATACCCTTCCAAATCAAACGCCTGGGCCGCTCTTTCGGCAATCCGAATGAGTTCTTTTTCTTCTGTCAATTCCACCTGACTGCTGTACCCATCCTTTAGCTGTCGCAAAAAAGCAATGACGTTGATTGTCTGGCTATGCCGAAAAACGCCGATGGTATATTCCTCTTCGCTTTCTATATATTCCTGCAGAATGTAGTCTTTCTCTATCTGATCCGGAATTTCTTCTTTGGAAGCCAAAAGAACGAGGTTCTTGGAACCGTTGGATTTTCTTGGCTTTAAGATATACTTCCCTGCCTCTTTGAAAGTGTTATCTGTATATGTAGCAGGCACATCAAATCCATGTTCCGAAAGAAACCGGGCGGTAGCATATTTATCCAGACATATGTCCAGAACTTTCTGCGTCTGAATGACAACTTTGACATGGATTTCTTCAAATTTTTTCCGCTCCTGTCCGATTCTTTCAATCTCCCGTTCGTTGACAGGGATCAAATGCGTAATCCCATGCTCCTTGCAACGCATAAGCAGCTCTTCGATATACCCGTCATCCACTGCATATTTACATTGCCAGAACTCCTCTGCCAAATCCATGCCGGCTGCGATTTCGTTTACATCACATCCAAATAAAACATGATCTTCTGACTGTAAAATTTTTAAAATACCATATCCGATATTTCCGCTGACTGCCGTAACTAATATTCTTCTCATATTCTGCTCACTTTTTTCTTCTTTCTAAAACTTCCTTCAGCTTTTTCAACCGGGGATCATATTGATCAATCTGCTCGTAAAGCAATGATTGTTCTATTTCAACCGTTTGAAATTCCACCTGAAGGGAATCTGTATCCACAATGGCAAATCCATATCCGTTTCCGTCCCTAGGCTGCCCCAAAGAGCCGGAATTGACCACCAGTGTATTTCCTTCCCACCTCACCATTCTGCAATGGGTATGCCCTAATAGGACGATATCATATTTTTGATATTCCTTTGGAGCTAAAACCGGCTTGTCCGGGTATAACCTTCCCTCTAAGCTATCTTCCGGCGTTCCATGAAAAATTCCGATTGTCCTTTCTCCTGCTTTCAGAATATACTCTGATTCATGTCTGCCCACCAGTCCTGCTTCTTCTCTGTCATACCGTTCTCTTACAGATTCATAGGAATGACCGTACTTTTCTATATAAGATTGGGCATTCACATTTCCGTGATACAGTTCCAAAAAATATGCATCATGATTCCCTTTTAACCAAATCAACCTCTCTATTTTTGATAATTTATGAATGATTTCTTTCTGGTTGTAGTAATATCCGAAAATGTCGCCGCAGAATATCAGATAATCATAGGATATTTGTTTTAATTTTTCCAAAAATGCATCCAACGCATAGGAATTTCCATGAATATCGGAAAAAACCACTAATTTCATTTATTCACACTCTCTTAAATTGTCCGCAATCCAGCGTATGGTTTCCACAAGTTCATACTGCGGAAAAAATCCCAGTTCCTTATATGCCTTTTCTCCGGAAATCACCCATTGGTTCTTTTCCTCCGGATCTTCTCTTTTTCCCCATATGATATCAGAAGAAGAACCTGTCATCTCTTTACAGAGAAATGCAAGCTTTTGATTGGTTATTTCTTTTCTGCCTGCAATCAGATATAAGCCGGATTTGTCAGAAGAAATACTGCATAATACTGCTGCTGCAATATCCCGCACATCTATATAATTCTGGCTCCGCTTCCCTTCCCCATACAGTTCTATTGTCTCATTTTTTTTACATTTTCTCAACAGAAAGGATAAATAATTGCCCGGATTCATTCCTGCTCCCACAGGTGATGAAATCCGCAAAATAACCGTCTGCATCTTTCCCGAAAGCTCCTGCCTTACCATCTGCTCCCCTGCATATTTTGTAATATGATAAAGCGTCTTCGGTTCTACGGAATGTAATTCTGTCACCGGAAGTTCCCTCGGCACTCCAATCACCGGTATGCTGGACATATAAATAAACTGCTCCACGCCCATTGCCTTTGCCAGGCGTATGACATGATATGTTCCAAGGCAATTTGTTAAAATGGTCCGATCACTGCCCTGCATATCCAAATCTGCTGCAAGATGAATCAATATTTTGCATTTTTTTGCCAAAAGCTCCGGATTTTGTTCCATGTCTGCTTCACAGAGGTCTGCCTCCACTACCGTAACCCGTTCATTAGGCTGCTGTGTTTTTCTGCGGACCAAAGCCGTTACTTCGTATCCTTCCTGCAATAACGTATTCACCACATATCTGCCGATGAACCCTGCTGCTCCTGTCACTAAAACCTTATCTTTCACACTAAGATTGCTCCTTTTAAAGAAATTCTGTGCTTTTTCTTCCTTCCAAAACCATGCTTTTTGCCGGGACAACGACGGAATATGCTTCCATATCCCCAAAGCCGTAAGCAGCGGCTCCCAATAACACATAATCTTTGATGGTAACATGATCTTTGATTACGGCAGAGGCGCCGATAAAACAGTGATTTCCGATTATGCTGCATCCTGCCGCAACTGC
>CAYQRG010000002.1:2142-12503 GCA_964419645.1 uncultured Eubacterium sp. | reverse complement strand
AGGTATTATAATCTCCCACTGTGGTTTCGTGGGCTATCAAGCTGCCTCCAAAGAGCAGGTTTGCATCTCCTAAAACTACGCTCTCTTCCAGAATTACGCCTTCTAAAATATTATTCCCTTCTCCTAAAATGACGTTTTTTTCTATGATCGCCGTAGGATGAATATAGTTTTCAAACAAAAATCCAAAGGATTTGCACTGTTTAAAAATTTTTTCTCGCACCATGCCCATTTTGGTATAGCCGATTCCCATAATAAGAGAATGTTCTTCGGGCGGATATTTTTCTTTTAACTGCTCCAACGAAACCACAGGCAGTCCATCCATTTCTGTTTCTCGTATATACGCCGGCTCTACGGCATAGGCCGCCGTTTGTCCAAAATCTGTCAGCTCTATATATCGTTTCATCATCCTGGCATAAGGGCCATTGCCTATCACAATTAATTTTTTCATAGCATTTTGTTCCCGTGATTGTAATCCTTTTGAATGGGTGTTCCGTTTTCATCAAAACGTTCCTCTCCAATCACAGTCCAATCTGTACAGGTTTGACAGATTTCCGGCAGCTCATCAAATTTGTGTTCCATATGCTTGCTGACCATATTGCGATTCCGACGCATCCAGATCTCTTTGATGGATTCTTCTTTGACATTGCCGCAGACATACTGGGCATCCACATCCATGACGCAGTTGACAGCCTTTCCATCCCAGGTGATCGGCAATATACCCACTGCATTTCCGCACGCCACCCGTTCTGTTTCTGCCTCCGGTTTGATCTCTTCACACATACCTGCCCAGGAAATCAATCTGCGGGTAGTCGTCCATGCGCCCCGTTCTCTGAAGTAATGGATAATCTTTTGTACTTCATGCTTATTTTCTTCCATTTCCATCACTTTTACTTCGATAATAGGCTGTTCTATATGAAGCTCTTTTTTGCGCTCTAACAAATATTCAATATTTTTATAGGTGACATCTCTTTTTGCGCCCACCCGTATTTTCTCATAGACTTCTTTGGAAAAGCCATCGCAGTCAATGCTGACAAAACTGATTCCGGAATCCAGCAGCATTTCTGCCATCTCATGATCCAGCAGCGTCCCATTTGTATTGATATTAATATTGACTAGGCCCTTTTTTCTTGCATAGTCTATCATATAGTAAATTTTATATTTCTGCAGAAGCGGTTCTCCATAGAAATCCAGCCACAGCCTGGTATATGGATTTTCAGCCGCAATTTCATCTATAATCTTCTTATACAGCAAAATATCCATCGTTCCTTTCGGCCTTGTCAATTTATTATTTGCGCATGTGGAACAATTCAGATTACAAAAATTCCCCGGTTCTACAATCACATTTAAAGGAAAGTCTTTCATTTCCAGTCTCTGTTCTACATCTCTGACATCTTCGTACATATCGTAATCTCCTCCTGATTCATTGTTTTCATTCACTCCCACACTGTATGAGGGCATCTGCAAAAGTATCTGTAATCTTTTCCAATTCTTCCAAAGACAGTCCATACCACATAGGAAGACGAATCAAACGATTGCTTTCTTTTGTCGTATAGCGGTCTTCTCCCACAAATCGTCCATATCGTTTTCCACCCTGGGAAGAATGCAGCGGCACGTAGTGAAAAACTGCGCCCACTTCCCGTTCCTTTAAATATTTTATCATATTCTGCCGCTGGTCTAAATCCTTTACTTTCAAATAAAACATATGGGAATTATGTATGCACTCCTTTGGCGTATACGGCAATTCCACTGAGAGTCCTTGTAGTTTCTCATAATACCATTTCCAAGCATTATATCTGTTTTCATTGATTTCATCAGCAATCTCTAACTGCGCATACAAAAGCGCCGCATTGATCTCACTTGGCAGATATGAGGAACCAATATCCACCCAACTGTATTTATCGACTGCGCCTCTGAAAAACCGTGCCCGGTTCGTTCCCTTTTCTCTTAAAATCTCCGCCCGTTCTATGTAGCGTTCATCATTGATCAAAAGGGCTCCGCCTTCACCCATCGTATAATTTTTTGTCTCATGGAAACTGTAACAGCCAAATGTACCCAGCGTTCCACATGCTTTGCCCTGATAGGTTGACATAACTGCCTGCGCCGCGTCTTCCACAACCGGCAGATCATATTTCTTTGCAATCTCTAAAATCTTTTCCATTTCACAGGATACGCCGGCATAATGTACCGCCACAATCGCTTTTGTATGTTTTGTGATCGCTGCTTCGATTTTTGTTTCATCTATATTCATCGTATCCGGACGAATATCTACAAATACGGCTTTTGCTCCCCGCAATGCAAATGCATTTGCCGTCGTGACAAACGTATAGGAGGGCATGATAACTTCATCTCCCGGTTTGATATCCAAAAGCACTGCGCTCATTTCCAACGCTGCCGTACAGGATGTTGTCAATAGTATTTTCTTTGCATGAAACCGTTCTTCCATCCACTCTGTACAAAGTCTGGTAAACTTTCCGTCTCCTGCAATTTTGCTGCTTTTTAAGGTTTCCTCCACATACTTTGATGCCGAAGGAAGGTAAATTGCTTTATTAAAAGGTATCATTCTTATTTCCCTCTTGCTTTACTGTATATTCTTTTACTACATCATTTAACTTCCCAAAATTTTCTTCACTGTTTACCTCTTCCTTTGCAGATGCATGCTTTCTGCAGTTTTCTTTCTGTTTTTCCATAAAATCGGAATCCGAAAAATACCGATACACCAGCGCGGGCATTTCCTCCATGCTCTGACATACAAATTCTTCTCCCGCATTTGCCTCTACATCACAATCATCCAGAGTAATCACCGGAACTTCTTCCATAATCGCAAACAAAGCTCCGGTTCCTCCTCCCTGTCTTGGCGGATTTAAAAACACATCTCCCACCGCAATCGCCTTTCTGAATTGCTCCTGCATTCCAAGAAAAAAGATTCTGTCTGCCCGTTCATTTTCTGACACACGCGCCTGCAGCTCGGGGCATTCCCCGATCACTGCGATTACAATCGTTTTCTCCATATCCAGTATCTGGTACAAAATTGCAAGAAAATCATCTTTTATCTCTATATCCAGCCTGTTTCCGGCCACAATCACAACAAAGGAATCTTTTGGCATTCCAAACATCTCTTTTGTATAAACAATGCCAGGCTCTGTTTCCTCCAAAGAATTTATCGTATGACGCACTTCCAGCACAACCTGTTCCGGTTCTAAAATCTCTTCCCACAATTTTTGCTCTTTCTCTGAATGTCCCACTGCCGTAGCAATAATCGGCGCATTTGTAACAGGAAGTGATTTGGTACATCCCATGGTCACCAACGTCGTGAATTGTCTGCATAAACCTGCCAGAATGGTCTCATTTCCAATTTCCAAAACAAATTCCGGCTTTTCCTCCCAGATCATTCCAAGGGTTTTCGTGAGCATCTCTGTATAATCTTCGGCATTTAAAATCAGATTAAATCCCTCAATCTTAACCCCGTCTAACATAAGGGAAAAGGGACCAGTTTCATCCATAAAATTGTAATTGTACATATATTCATTCCAATCCCAGCGGCCATCCACCCCCCACAAATGACAGACAAAACACTTTACCTCATATCCCATATTTTGATAACATTGATAAATAAAACGCAGGCGTTTCGTCGGGGCATGATAAATGCTGATCACATCTGACATAACAATGACCACCTTTTTCCGGCGGTTTTGAAAAGGAATATAAGGATAACTGCAGTTCATCTTTTCCTGTATTTCATTTAGACAATTCTCATAGATTCGCTTCAGATTCCCATACTCTTCATAGTTCTGATTATAAATGGGATTGGTAAACAAATATATGCGGAACTGGTTCCTGTCATTCAATCTTGTCCACAAGGGGTAATCTTTACACAAAAACATCTTTTCGATATAACACAGAATTTTCTTATCTTTCAATTCCTTTAACAATGCCGCAAACAAATACATTGCCACATCATAATCTTCGCAAAAAATTTCGTAAAGCATATCCAGACATTTTCTCTGTCCCTCTTCCGTTAATTTTGCATAAGACAATGCCATATCCTGCAGTGTTTCCGCACTGAATTTCAAATTCTGATCCAGTTCATTTAACATCTGATTAATAATATTTAAAAAATCTTTCTCCTGATTATGTTCCAAACAAGTGTCCATAAATCGTTTTCTCTCCTGCCATATTTTCTTTCCGATAGCCTGCCTGCCAGTCCAATTGATGAAAACTGCTTTCTTTTTGTAATCTTTCGATCCTTTCCGGTGAATAGTTCCGGTTCATCCAGGAATGAAGCAGAAAAATATTCTGCTCACTATAGCCGCACTGTTCCAACTCATTTCTGATTTCCAGAAATTCCTCCCAGGCTGTTTGAATGATATAATCCCCAAGGCAATCATCCAATAATTTATTTTCCACTTCCCAGTAATACCAAAGAGCTTCCATTAGAAACTGAAATAATTTATGTCCTTTCTTAGCATACCATAAATGATTAGACCAACGTCCCGTTGTAATATCATGATTTTCTGACGGGCTCTGAAACCTCAGCGTATAAATCTTCTGCTCAAACAGTTTTCTTTCCACTTCTCCTGTCACATAACATGCGGCATCCACCCAAAGACCTCCATAACGAAACAAAAGCTCCGCCCGAAGCAGATCCATAAGATGCGATTCCGAAATTATCCCCTCGTTAAATTTTTGAATCACGCCTTCTGTAAAAGTAACATAATTCAAACAATTTTCCAATGTAATCAGACGAAATTCTGTCTGATCTTTCGGCAGATTTTCTTTCAGGCTCCTGATGCAGCCCCAAATCAATTCCGGCATTTCCTCTTCTCCCGGCCACCAGCACACAAAAACCGGTATTTTGCCACCAAAATCATCTGGGCAGGACAAGGGTTGTGCCAGTGTTCCTTTCATGGCTCCCCTTCGATACAACTGCAGCAGTGGATCGATTTTTAACCTGGTATACTGATACAGCAATGAAACTCGCTTAGGCGTACTCAAAAATTCGGAGGAGTCCATTAACTCCATCTTCTCTTCTGTCACTGCCTCCAGCTGCATCAGCAGCCATACCCGAAATAACCGCTCCGCCAAAAATCCCATAACCCGTTTCTGATAGTCATCGTATTCCTCCAGATTCAGCCGCTTTTCTACCTCAAAGAGAATGTCAAATAACCATTCGCAGTATCTGTCAAAAATCGTTTTCCGGGTGATCCACATATTCCCCACAGAAACAAGAATCGTTTCCATCGCATAATCAAAAGCTGGCAGATAGTCCGAATGTTTTTCTGCGATTACTTCCCGACAGACATCCAGATCTTTCCCATAATGTCTTTTTGCATAATGTGCATAAGCATCTGCATCCTTCACGCAGCTGCTGTTGGGAACGATGATCGGATAGCTTTGAATCGTGTGTTCAATATAATCCCGGCTTAATAGTTTTTTCCCTTTTACAAAATAACGGCGGTAATGGCAAATCCCGATCACATCACACTCTATATTTTTCCAAAGCCAGTAGATTCCTGTCAGTTCACAATAAGACGGATTTTTCCCGGATATATGGTCTTTTGTATCATCTCCCTGATACCCCAGATCCTCTTTTCCCATTTTGCCCACCTGCAAGGGAATATACATCGGGTCCGGTATCTCTTCTATTTTCTTATGTGTCATTACATAAATTCTTGTATCCATTCTTCTATGCTCCAAAATCATAAAGAAAATATAACTTTCCTTCTAAATTCAACTCTTTTATCCTGCTCTTTGGCAAAGTCTCATTCCACTGTTTCAAATTCTGATCTGCCAACAGATATCTGACGCATTTTGCTGCCTTCTCTGCAGTTTCTGCAAATCCCTGCTTCCTACGCAATGCCTCTATCCCTAGAAAAAATGCCAAATCATATTTCTCCTGTTTCTTGCTTTCCAGAAACGCATGGGCATCTGTAATAGAATCATAGATGCTTTCCCACACTGCAAATTTCTTTTCAGGGAAAAAATCTATGCCGTCCAATCGAATATCCGGCAAAACTTCCCGATCCATTGCCTTTCTGGAAACGCTTCCGATACGTTTTAAAAACATACCCACATCCAGAATATGTTTCGGTTCTAACTGTTCTATCGTTTCAAAATAAAGATAAATATCATTTTCATTTTTTAAAATCATGACACTTCTCCCGTTACTGTTCACACAGGTCTGCATACATTTTATGCTTGCCGCAGCATCTTCTTTAGCCTTTCCTCAAAGGTAAAATTCTGTTTCACTTTTTCAAATCCTGCCGCTGCAATTCGCTTTCGCTCTTCTTCATGCTTTAAATAATAATCTGCTTTCCAATACAAATCTTCCAAATTTTCATAAACCGCGCATTCTTCCCCTGGCACAAAATATTCCAAAAGCTCTTCCTGATAATTGCTGAGTACAAATCCGCCGCATCCCATAATATCCAATACCCGAAGAGGTATTCCGCTTCGGATTGTTTTCAGAGAAATATTCAGGTTCACTTTGCTGTCTGCAAATATCACAGGCATTTCGTTGTAATAATCTGCATAACCTTTGTAATTGACCTTCTTTAGCCGTTCATCCAATTCTGGCGAATACAAATCCACCTGATAATGGCCGGACAACAGAGACAAGGCCAGATATCTTTCCCTTCCCGTCGTCTCACAGGCAAGCATAAATTCCAACTCCCGCTTTCCCATTACAAATCCGTCTTTGGCTTTCTTTCGGTAATCCTCATTCACCTTCCGTAACAATTCCTCTGTAATCAGTTCCGGAATCAGATAGCCTCCATATACTTTCATCTGGGATTGAATGATCCCTTCCAAATATCCTCTTTGGTATTCTGACAGGAAAGCTGCATACTCCTGATATTTCGTCTGGTATAACGCTCCGACAAATGAAATTTCTGTGGGGTGAGTCCCTTTTAAGCCGGTGATCCTGCTTCCAAAAAGCTCTGTGTCAACGGCAAGAGGCATATACCCTGCATCGATTCCCGATTTTTGATATTCCTCTGCCTGCCCTCTGTCAAACACATAAATCCGGTTACAGGAATTTCTCATGGAAGAAAGGTCTCTGATATGAATTGGGGAATCGTAAATCCAGGAAATATACAGTATTCCCTGCATTTCGCATACTTGGGAAATCAACGGAGAAAAATTGACTGATAACACAGCTCGATACCTGTTCTTTTTAAGATAATCCGTAAATTTCTCCAAAAAAGCATCGTCCTTCTCCCAGTCCATAAATTGATAAAAATACGTATCGTATGCTATATTCAGTTTCTTTAATGCCCGTTCCATTCCCTCATTCATAAAAGAATGCCACTGGAAAAATAATAGTTTCATATACCGACCTCTGTGATAAAATAATGAGCCAGCTTCTGTTGCTCCCAAAAGCTGGCTCTCCTGATTTACTGCTCCGTTTATTTGGTGCATAGCTTCCCTATGCAATTACTTCTCTAGCTGCTGTGCCCAAATTCTCAAACAGAGGAATCATATTCGTAAATGCTGCTGCCATTGCTGCATCATCATCTGCTTTAATGGCATCACTTAACTGAACGACAGCGGTATTAAATTCCTCTTTATTGATCCGTTCTTTTCCCTCATTTAACATATCCATTGTGCCGTTTACTACCTGGATTTCCCAGTTCAATGCATCTGCAATGCCTTTCAAAAACTGGTTGGTATCCTCCAAACGTTCACCGGACAATTCTTTTACAATAATTCTCATATTCTTTAAGACACGTTCATTAAACTCAATCAGTACTTCCAACGCCTCTTTCTGTTCTGCTCTGTTATCTTCCATGATCTTCACCCGGCCTTCTTGGCCTTCCCTTTCTTTTTATTATTTCAGAACCTGTCTATTATATCGGCATTTTCCTTCAATTTCTTAAGTTGTTAAGATTCTGCCATTGATTTTATTGTAACAGATTCCGGCTCATTTACAATCATAATTTTATTTTGATACACAAGCCGCTCTTTTGCAACGGAAAGTCCTTTCTTTAACTCATCAAATGCAAATCTGTGGGTAATAAAATCTGCCAGGAAAAGTTCTCCTCTGGTATGCTTTTCTATAACCACATGCCAGTCATCTTCCACAGAATGGCAAAAAGAAGAATTCCAGGTTCCCGTCAAACGAATCTGATTTCTCAATATTTTCCAATAAGAAGCCTGATCCAGGTTCATATCTCCCTTCGGATTTCCCACTGCCAAAACCTGTCCGCCCGGCTTTACACAGTTTAAACAGTTGGTCAGTGTTTCATTTGTTCCGGCACAGTCTATGGCAATGGAAACACCTTCTCCCTTTGTCTTTTCCATAATCCAGGACACAGGATCTTCTGCTTCTCCATTTTTAAATGTGCCCGCATTATAATATTCGTACTCTTCGGAAGATGTTTTTTTCATCATTTCCCCAGGTTCTGCATGATGACCGACTGCAAAAACCTTCCTGACTCCAAAAATACGCAGCCACTGTGCCACAATCAATCCTATCGTTCCCAGGCCATATAATGCCACTGTATCCTCTGACATAATCTCAAGCCGCCTTACTGCATGAAGCGCAACCGAAGCAGGTTCTAACATGGCTGCTGCCTCCATAGGCATCTCTTTTGGCAGTTCAATCAGATTCCACACAGGCACTGCCACATATTCGGCAAATCCGCCGTCTCTTCTGGAGCCCAGGTAATCGTAATTGCGGCACATTTCATATTTTTCTTCTCTGCAAACAAAGCATTCCTTACAAGGAATCAACGGAAATATACCCACCCGTTTCCCGATCCAACTTTTGTCCTTTTCATCAAAGACATCCACTACCTTACCCGCAAATTCGTGTCCGGGGATCGTTGGAAAATGATACGTCCCTGTCTGAAAGATTCTCGGTATATCAGAGCCGCAAATTCCCGCCGCCTTTACCTGCACCAATACCCAGCCGCTCTTTAGCTTTGGCATAGGTACCTCCATATAGTCTAATTGTCCAATTCCCTGTAAAACATAAGCCTTCATATATCCTCCATGATCTTCTTAAACCGTCTCAGATCTTCTGCCGTGGTAATCTTAAAATTGTCTTCTTCTCCCTCTACCAGTGCAATGGAAAGTCCTGCTTTTACTGCCGGTTCACTGCTGCCGTTGATGCGCAGCAGCTCTTCTTTTGTCAATGATTCATTGGCACGCAGATATATGCCGTATACAAACGCTTCTGGTGCCTGTCCTGCCAGGATCTTGTCCCGCTCCAGAAGAGAATCTATTTTTTGTCCGTCTGCACTGTAATATACGGTATCCTTCATCTTAAGCACCGGCATTGCTCCGTCTGACCCCTCTTTTGCTGCTGCCGCAATGCATCTTTGGATCAATGCTTGTGAAGTACATGGCCTTGCGGCATCCTGTATAAGAACAATATCCTGCTCTCCCACATTCCGCTCTAATGCATGTAATCCATTTAATATGGACATCTGCCTATTTTCTCCCGGTTTCGCAAAACCCTTAAATTTCAAGCCATAGGAAGTATTATTTTCTGAAATTTCCTTCATTTCCTGTAAAATCGCATCCTGCCATTCATCTGCGGCAACAATGATATAAGTATCAACCTCATCGGACCGTTCCATTGTTTCCATACAATAGCTTAAAACGGTTCTGCCGCGGACTTTATAATATTGTTTTGGTATGTCAATCCCCTTCAGGCGGCTTCCCGTTCCACCTGAAAGAATTACTGCTAAATTCACGATGTTTCCTCCCTGTCAGAGCTCTAGCCTTTGCCCTTTTCGTATTTTGAGCAACAATCAGATACAATATTTCCTGACCTCATCCAACAATTCCCCATATGGCCTGTCTTTACCAAATAATACCGTTGTTCCCAGTACAAATCCTTTGACACCTTTCGGCGCATACGTCTGAATCTTATTTAACGAACAGGCGCCATCCCAATAGACTTCTATGTCCCGCTCTTTCCGCGCCTCTAAAAATTTATTTAATTTTTGCCCTATGTATGGCAAAAAGACCTGTCCTGCGCTTCCCGGATTGACACTCATGACAAGCACCCTTTTTGCAAGATATAAAAGCTCATTCACCGATTCAAAAGATGTTCCCGGATTGACTGCAATGCCCGGCGTAATGCCAGCATCGATAATTGCCTGCAGCGTGCTTGCCGGATGATAGTCCGCTTCCGGATGCACATAAATGACATCCGCCCCTGCATTGATAAATCCGTTCAGATAACTCAACGGCCGTTTGATCATCAAATGTACTTCCACAGGCTTTTTCGTTAGGCTGCGGATACATTTTAAATCCTGAATGCCCATACAAAAATAAGGCACAAATTGTCCATCCATAATATCAATATGAAAAGAATCAATTCCTCCCTCTTCCAACAGCCTGATTTCTTTTTC
>CAYQRG010000002.1:0-2086 GCA_964419645.1 uncultured Eubacterium sp. | reverse complement strand
ATCATAGATGCCGATAACTGTGTCTGCACGATTTCGTCCTCCTATTGTAAAATTCGCCTTATCAATCATCCCTGACCCATTCAACGTTTTCCAATTCCTATGCACGAGCTTCCCCGATCAATACTTCTTTTCCACAAAATGCAAATCCATACTTGCGTATGCGTTTTTCTGAAATGCCTTTTTCCATAAGAGCTGCGGCATAATTCTGTTTCTCGATCTGCTCCAAAGCAGCTTTTACCGTATCTGAAAGCTCTTTTTCATCTTCTGTATCCTGTACTTTAAACTCGATGAGGATCGCATCATCTTTCTGATCTCTTGGCTCTAACATAATATCATATCTGCCGAATCCGCTTTCCCGGTTGGAAGTAATCGTATACCGATCATTCAAATCTACCATAAGCCCCAGCACAAATCCATGGTAAAACCGTTCCGGCTCACTTTTTTCGGAAGGTTTTTTTCCAGTATCAAAATTGCTGAAGGTATTTTCTGTGATACGATTCATATATTCGTTCATAGCATCTAAATCTCCCAGCAGCAATGCTTTGATAAATCCATTATAATTTGTAGCATTTCCCGAAAACCAGCTTCGAAACATATTCCGAAACATGAGATTCACTTCAAAATTTGTCAATGTCATCTCATATCTGGCAGATGTCCAGGTGTAATCTTCATCTGCTGCTTCATAGCTGACTACTTTTAAATATCCGCTTGCCAAAAGCAGACTCCAAATCGCATATTCATCGTCATCCAACTGATTATAAACAATCTGTTCATCAATAGGCACAAACAAATGCCCACCTTCCAAAAGCCCTTCAAAAGCTTCTTTCACTTCCCTGCTGCTTTCTCTAAGATGTTTTCCCACCAAACTGTTAGAGCTTGTATTAGCCCAATAGGGCTCGAATTTTTGAGTATCCAGATAATTTATAATGGACCAGGGATTATAAATATCCGTTTTCTTTCCAAATGTAAAGCCGTCATACCATGTTTTCACCTTCTGTTTTTTTTCTGATAAACCAAATTCATCTAAAGATGCAAAAACCTCTTTTTCCGTAAATCCAAAACAATCCGCATATTCATCTGAAGTCGTCGTTATGACTTTTAAATTATTGAGGTCTGAAAAAATAGATTCCTTACTTACCCTTGTAATACCAGTCATAATTGCTCTTTCCAAATATGGATTTGTTTTAAACGTAGAGTTAAACAAACTTCTGGTAAATTCCGCCAATTCCTTCCAATAGCCATTGACATAAGCTTCCTGCATCGGCGTATCATATTCATCTAATAAAATAATGACTTTTTTTCCATAGTACAGGCTTAAATATTTTGAAAGATGATGAATGGCCAGCGTCGCGCTTACATCATCCATATCAACAGAAACTCTGCGAAAAAACTCTTTATCCCTTTCTCCCAGTACATTGCCCTTCAGCAGATATGCATGATCCGTGTACAAATCTGTGAGAATCTGGCATATTTTTCTTCTGGCAGTTACATAATCACTCTCCTTGATACATGCAAGGGAAAGGTTTATCACCGGATAACTGCCTTGCAGCTGTCTGTAGGATTTCTCCTGCCAAATGGATAAACCTTCAAACAAATCTCCCTTGGCAGCATATTTTACAGAGAAAAAACATTCCAGCATATTCATCGTCAGTGTTTTTCCGAAACGTCTGGGACGGGCAATTAAGGTCACTGCATCCCCATTTTCCCACCATTCTTTTATAAAAGATGTTTTATCAATATAAAAAACGCCATCTTCCATTAACTTTTCAAAATCCTGTATCCCAATCCCTACTGTTTTTGCCATAGCGACCTCCCATATTTCATGTTATGCTCCGCCCTCAATCAACACTTCTTTTCCGCAAAATGCAAATCCATACTTGCGTATGCGTTCTTTCGGAATCCCCCTTGCAATCAATGATGCCTCATAATCTTTTTCTTCAATCTGGTCTAATGCCGCCTTTACCGTATCTTCTAAAGACGTATCTCGTTTGGGATTATATACTTTAAACTCGATGATAAAAGCATCATCTTCACTCTGCCTTGGTTCCAGCATAATATCATATCGGCCGAACCCGCTTTCTCTGTT
>CAYQRG010000001.1:0-33942 GCA_964419645.1 uncultured Eubacterium sp. | reverse complement strand
TTTGTATTATTGCCATTTTTCCACCAGGAGCCAGCTTAGAAAGTCCATTTAACACAAATAACTGCTGACCATCGCTGATTTTTGGAAGTCCGGGCGCAAATCTGCCCTGCTCCCCTTTTACCGCTTCTTCTTCCACCTTTTTCTTCTCACGCTTCCAGTCAATGCCAAAAGGCGGATTAGAAATACAATAATCAAATGTAAAACCTTCAAACTGATCATCTGACAATGTATCTCCGAACCGCATATTATCCGGATCGCCGCCGCGAATCATCATGTCTGCTTTTGCAATTGCATAGGTGGCCGGGTTAAACTCCTGTCCAAAGCAGGTAACCTCTATATCACTGTTCAAATCATGAATTCTCTCCTCCATACAGGAAAGCATCTGGGATGTTCCCATAGTCATATCATAAACTGTCATTCCTCCTGTATCTAAATCTGCATCAGCAAGGAGTAAATCTGTCATCAGATAAATAATATCTCTGCTTGTAAAATGTGCTCCTGCTTCCTCTCCAAAGGACTCTGAAAAGCGGCGTACTAAATCTTCAAAAATATAACCACAATCCACAGCACTGATTTTGTCAGCGCCTAAATATCCCTTTTCAGAATTAAACTCTTTAATAATGAGATACAGGGTATTGCTCTCCACCATTCTTTTGATGATATTATCAAAATCAAACTTAGATAATACATCCTGTGCATTTGCCGAAAAACCGGCCAAATAATCCTTAAAGTTCACTTCTATATTATCCGGATCAGCCAAAAGTGTCTCAAAAGTAAATTTACTTGTGTTATAAAACTGATAACCGGAGGCTCTTGTCAAAAACCCGTCAATGACTGCCAAATGTTTCACTTTTTCATATTGCGCAAGCACTTGAGCATGAGTAGGCAGTAAGCAATCGTGAAATCTCTTAACCACCGTCATCGGCAAAATAACAAGACCATATTCATGTGGTTTGAATGGTCCGCGAAGCATATCTGCGACATTCCAAATTACTGTAGCTTTTTCCGCTATATTTATTCCAACTTCACTGATTTTATCGTTGCTCATCTTTATCAGTTTCCTCCTGAGTTTTTTATTATTTACCAAGTCTGCAAAGTCACAATCAAGTTCTGCACATATATGTTCCATGACTTATTCTGAATTATATCATCATCATATCAAATTTACAATTTGAAAAATTGCAAACGGTAGATAGTGCATACCTATATAAAACTGGAGCAGACCTGTACGATAGAAACGTAGGTCATCCAGATACAAAAAAGGAGTTGCCAACCGACAACTCCCTCTCTATTTATTCGTTTCTGTTCCTAGTTTATTTTAGTGTGCTTCTACAAGCGGTGGATTTTGATACAGTTTGCGTTCAATACACTTTTTTTCAAATGCAAGTTGTTGCTTTATTTTCTCATAACCGCCTTCGCTATCTGCCATTTCCAACCTTTCCAATAAGTCTAACTTATCTAAAAGAATAACATTTAATTCTTTTTCACTCGGCATACAATCACCTGCTTTCATTGATACTCTGTATTGATTGTTACAACTTAATCATATCAGATTACCAAAAGGTGTAAAGCTTTATTTCACTTTCTCTCAATCCATTTAATCCTCATATTCCATATTCTTCTCATCCAGCTTATTCTTCTCATCAATGGTAATCAAATCTTCCTCACTGTCAATCACCCCTGTCTTAACCAATGCCGCAATGATATTTTTGCAATTGACATCAAACTGAATATAAGCATTGTATACCACTGAAGCCGTCATGTTAGTATACCCATATCCATCAACATCTGCATTTTCTTTTTTGTCTTTACTGATGTAATCGATGTTAATGGAATTAAAATACGTCATTTGATCCCAGCTGTCATCATACCTATATTTGTTATAAATATTTTCCTTAAAATTACCTTCTTCTACATCAGCCAGAAATGCCCGGTATATTTCTTCCAGTTCATCAGCAGAAAATTCATAATCACTGTACTCTCCGTTTTTGTCGTACAGATCAATCCTTCCATCCTGCAATTTGATATTCTCATCGCTGACACTAAACACTGCGCCGCGATAAACACTGGGACTTGCCACAAATTCTACCATCCTGTGGATTACAGTGTCCGGATCCTGTAACATTTCTTTTGAGATTGGAATCTCGTAACGCCTGTTTAAAGTTCCTTTTTTCAGGTTATACCGTATATAAGTATAATAGGTATCTTGATCCGTCTCGTTGTACCTTTCAAACTCTTTTTTAGAATCAATGATCTGCCGGTGAATTTCCATAACTTCCTGAATCAACTCCGGATCTGTAATGACCGCTCCGCTAATAGCATCCACATTCACAGATTCCACCTGGGACATATCCGGTATTTTCTTTTCAAAACCAAACAGATCCACTTCAATTGCCACATACAGAATGGCAAAAGCCAAAAGGAATACGCCGCATTCTATGATACGCTTTTTATGAAATACGCGGAATCCTTTTTCCAAAAACATCTGCGCTCCAAAAAAGAAGATTACTCCAAAAATAATCCCTGTGACCAGCACCACGGCAAAAACTGCCCCACTGCCGGAAATACCCATAATGCCGCAGAAGATAATACTGAATAACACGCCGCCGCAAAATGCCGCTCCCCAGCGGAAAACCGGTGAAATCCACGGAATGGAAATCAGGCTGCCGGCCGTTTCCATATCCCGTATCTTGTAGATCAGATATGCGGCAATCACAAAAACAACCGCCGCCACACAATAACCCGCCACAATGCTTTTGCCTGCAAATCCTGTACAAACAGAATATTCCCCGTTGTAATCATGGACTAATTTCACATGCCTTATGATATAGTATAAAGGCGACAATATATCTGCTTTGCTGCTGGTAATGTCTAATGTGATTCCATAGGAAAGAATGCTCATCAAAAGCTCTACCAGGCTCTTCATCCCCACATACAGAAAATTAATGATAAAGGTAAAAATCGGAACCGCCATAAGCTGTCCGGTAAACATCGCTATAAATACCGTAAAGCTGTAAAATACAAAACTAATGCCACAGGCTAGCAAAAATCCTGTCAGCAAATGGTTGATACTGGTATAGCCGCACATTGCGCCCACCAGAGTTCCCAATAAAAATCCCACTGCCTCCGGAACGATCAAAAACAACAGTCCTGAAATATAATTTGTCAAAAACAGTTCTTTCCGGGTTACCGGAAGGGCATGGATCGTATTGGCAGATCTGGAATTGTACAAATACGAAAATACCGCCATAACTGCAATGATCGCAAATAGGAACAGAACCACCGGATTGATATAAACCGATGTAATAGACAACAGGTCATTGCTTTTCATCTGCTGCAGCTCTTTTTCGGTAATATCCTTTATGCCTCTATAATCCAGGGAAGTATTATAAATCATAAAAGGCATTATAAATAAATTCCACCCTGTGATCATCAGCCAAATCGGCCAAAAATGCGTGATATTTTTCAGGAAAATGGTTTTATTAAAATAAGATGTCTTTGACTTCATAATCTACCCCTCCTAATTCATATATGAAAATTTCCTCCAGTGTCAGCGGAAGGATATCGATCAGCATGGGATTCATTTTCTCCAACTGCAGTCTCGCCTCTTTCGGATCTCCTTTCACGATCAGCGTATAAACCCTGCCGGTATTGGACATATGAAGCACTTCAAATCCCTCCGGAAGCGTGGGCATCTCTGCTTGAAAAGCCACCTGGATCTTGCACACACTGCCCTGCAGATCGCTCAAAGAACGTTCGATGATAATTTTCCCCTTATGCATGATTCCCACATGATCGCAGACATCTTCCAGCTCTCTCAAATTGTGGGAGGACACGATCACCGTTGTGTTATGCTCGGAAACATCTGCCATAATAATGCTCCAGATCTGCCGGCGCATAACAGGATCTAATCCGTCTACCGGTTCATCCAAAATCAACAGTTCTGCCCTTGTGCAGACTGCCAGCCAGAATGCCACCTGTTTCTGCATTCCTTTGGAAAGGCTGCGGATGCTCTTTTTCGGATCAATGGTAGGAAAATATTCCATAAGGCGGAAAAACATTTTCTCGTCAAAATTCGGATAAATCCCCTGATAGAAACGTTTCATCTCCATTGTGTCTGCCTGCATAAAATAAAAGATATCATCCGGAATAAAAGCAAATTTTGCTTTTACCGTTGGATTTTCATATACATCTTCTCCTTCAATCTGTACCGTTCCTTCATTCTGTCTGTAAATTCCCGTCAGATGACGCAGCAACGTGGATTTGCCGGCGCCGTTTGGTCCCACCAGACCATAAATGGCACCCTTTTTTACCGACATATCCGCCCCGTCCAAAGCACGGAAACCATTAAATTCTTTTACCAGATTCTTTACCTCAACCATGCGTGTCAATCCTCCTCTGTTCCAGATTTTCCATTCGGCATCCCAATTCTTCTCTCGACACATCCAGGACAAAAAGCTCTGTTACCACATCATCAAATGTGGTCAGCAGTTCCTGCTCTCTGCTTTTGTGTATAAAATCTGTCGCAGATGCAAAGGTTCCTTTTCCCTTCATACTATAGACATATCCTTCGGATTCCAGTTCTTTGTATGCCCGCTGTATGGTGTTGGGATTAATTGCCAGATTCGATGCCAGTTCCCGGACGCTCGGCAGCTTTTCATCCGCCGCAATCGCATTTGTCAAAAGTAAATGCCGGATTCCTTCTTTGATCTGTTCGTAGATCGGTTTTGCATCTCTGTAATTTAATTGCAGCAATCCTATGACCTCCTTACCTAATTGTACTAATACATTTCATACAGTTAGTCTATCACTTTAGTATGTCCGTAACAATAAAGATAAGTGTAGGATTTTTTTAATTTTCTCTTAAGATTGCCAAATGGCATAGAGGTTTTTATAAAAAAAGAGCGAGGGTAATTTCGCTCTTTTTGTGTTTCATTGTATCAATCCCAATTAATCGCATCATGCGATATTGTTCCGCTTTCCTTTATATCCTGTTCTGCCTCCTCAAGCTCCCACCGCTCTGCGGGTGTAAGCTTTGTAAAATCCGGATCCCATGCAAGAACCAGCTTTCTAATAAATTCAAGTGCAAATTTCTGCTCGTTTTCCGGCAGAATTTCTAAAAGTCCTGTAGCTTCTTTTACTGCTCCACTCATTTAAAATCTCCTTTCCATTTATTGTACTTATTTCGCTCATAAAGGGATACACTGAAAGTATTTCCATGAAAAATACTATTTGTATATGTCTCCTCTTGAATCAACATTTAAAATTAACAAAATTTCAATTTCTCCGTTCGGATAATAATTGTATATTATTCTGTATTTTCCAACTCTCAAACGCTTTCTTCCATCTGAATATCCTTGTAAAGTTTTTATATCACCTTTTGGAGGCGTTTCTGTTAATCCCTCTATAGCAACCTTTATTCTATGTCTTGTAATTTTATCAAGGGCATTAATATATTTTACTGCTTTCTTACTATACTCTATTCGCAACTCTTGCTTCCTTTCTTTCGGATTTCCTCAATATTACCACATATATCATTTCAATGCCAGCACTGCCGCCAGATTTCCCCTCTTTCCCTGACTTGCCCGATGAGAAAATAAGAGATCCGGATTACAGCAGGTACAAACTTCTGTCACCGTAAGATGGGAAAGCAAAACGCCTGCTTCTGTCAAAACGATTTCATTCGCCTTCCAAAGATCCAGAAGATACTTCCCTTCTCCCTTATTTACAAGAATTTCTTCCTCTCTCCCTGCAAACTCCTTTTGAAACACCTGTGCTACATCTTCGCTGACTTCATAACACTTTCGGCAGATAGAAGGCCCAATGGCACAGATCACATCCTTCGGTTCTGTAGAAAATTCCTGTTTCATTTTTTCCAATGTGACTTTCCCCATACGAGCCGCCGTCCCCCGCCAGCCGGAATGGCTAAGTCCAATGGCACGATGCACGGGATCTACAAAATAAAGAGGCACGCAATCCGCATAATAGGTGATCAGCGTCACCCCAGGCTCATTTGTCACCATACCGTCTACATCCTGATATTTTTCCGCTCTTTCACTCCCTGCAGCGCAAAAAGAGATGCCGCACTCCTTCACATCCTCTTTTCCCACACGAATCACATTTGTGGTATGCGTCTGATTGGAACATACAAAACTGTCATACTCTACGCCAAGCGCCTCTGCCAGCCTTTTGTAATTCTCTTCTACCGCCTCTTTTTGGTCACCTCTGGAAAAACTCAAGTTCATAGTGGAAAAAATTCCTTGACTGACACCTCCAAGTCGCGTTGTAAAACCATGCTGTACAACGCCTGTCTCCTCCAAAAGAGGAAATGTAAACAGAGGGACTTCCATTCCCTCTCTGATTGAAATATATTTTAATATAGGGTTTTGATATTTTTGCATTTTTACTCCTCCTGCGCTTCTTCATACTTTTTCACACATCCGCAATCCAATTCTTACAATTGAAACGGAAACGCATCTTTCACATGTACGATCTCATCTTCTCCCAGCATAGCAATCACATCAAACCGGCAGGGCGTCGTATCCGGATACCCATGGCTGACGCAAAAATAAAAAGCGGTTCTGCAAATATGTTTCTGTTTCTTTGCATTCACCGCCTCCAAAGGATTGCCGCAGGAAGTACTGCTGCGGTATTTGACCTCAACAAATACAAGATAGCTTCCATCCTTTGCAATAATATCGATCTCGCCGCATCTGCTGTAAAAATTTTGTTCTAAAATGGAAAAACCCTGCTGCCGCAGATATTCCACAGCTTTCTTTTCGTAATCTGCTCCGATCTTTCTTTTGTTTTTCATATATAATAAAATTTGCTCCTGTTTCTATTGTATTTTGGAACGCAGCCGGTCCATGTCATCCACAAAGACTAAAATCTCCGCCACTACGTCATACAGTTCCGGAGGGATCGTATCTCCGATCTCCAGTTTAGATAAAGTTTTGGCTAATTTATTGTCTTTATACAGGGGAACATTTCCTTCTTTTCCCTTTTCGATAATCCGCTCTGCTACTTCTCCCTTTCCCGTAGCCAGAATTTTCGGCGCCAGATCTCCCGGTTCATAGGCAAGGGCAACGGCAGTCTTTACTTTTTCAATTTTTTTCTTTCTTTCCATCATCTCACGCCCTGACATCAAATGAATATCTGTGTACCATACCTCCGGCCGAGGGAGTCTGCTGCTTTAATATATCTTCTACAAAATTCACATTTTCTTCCTGATTCATTACCTGTATTTTCACCTGGTAGCCTTTTTTCGCCAGTCGTTCTTCTAAAATTTCCATATTTTCCAAAATCAGCTGGTAAGACATATCGTCTGCCAGATAAAAATTCGTCGCTACATTTTTTTGCACCATCTTGATCGACACGTCAGTAGAGCCCAGATGATCCAGATCCAGATGCAAAAATGCGCTCAGCTCTCCGTCTTTTTCCCGCATCTTCCGCTTATCCGTATAGACATAAAGATCACTGTGGGCATTCTGGCCTGCAAATTTAAGGGGAATCTGCACATATGCATAGGCTTGATTCAGCTGATTCATAAACTGAATATTATCCCTTACATTAGAGGCGGTATCCGACAACTGAGACGTATTCTGCCCAAAAGACTTCAATACCCGCTCCATTTGTTCCAACTGGCGGTCTAATCTTTCATACAATTCATTTACTTTATGCTCTGTTTTTAATTCTTCCGGCCGCAAAAGCCACTGCTGCTCCATAACATTCCGAATCAGCGTACGGTATTCTTTGGAGGATACCAGTTCGCTCAAAGCCTTACTGTCAGAGGAATGTCCTTCTGCAAATGTCTGTTGTAAAAGCTGCAGTAATTCCTTGGAAGATAGTTCCCCGGAAAGTTTTCCTTCCTGAAACAGCGCAGGATTCTCTATAAGCTGGGGTATTTTGCCAAGTTTATCGGATAATTGCTGCAATTGTGTATCATTTAATAAATTTTTCAGAAGGTCTGGTCCGGCTTTTGTTTCCGTTTCCGCCGCTTCTCTGCTGACTGCCTCTTTCACGCCCTCAGGCGCATCCTGCAGATTTTGAACTGCTTTTTCCCCCTGTCCGTTTTCCACAGAAGGTGTTCTGCCCTCTTCGGATAACAGTACTTTTTCATTTTCTGCCTCTGCTGCCTGTACGATCACTTTCGCACCGTCTTCAGATACCAGTTCCTTTGAAACTTCCTGTACCCCACCTTCCGCTGCTGCCATCTGTTCATTAGGATTTAGCAGGACTTTTCCGTCTTCCGGCACTTCCTGTCCGCCCAGAAAGACTTTCAGCATCTGCTGGTTAAACTCTAACAGTTCTTCCTGGCTTAAATTTCCTCCCGCTAACTGTTCCGGCAGAATTTCCATAACCGATTCTAACTGATCTAAAATCGCATACTGATCTGATTTATAATTTTCAAACTGAGCAATCATTTCTTCAGTAACGGGAATCCCAAGCTTTGCCATTTGAACAATAGAAGTAACATCCATTCCGTCGTTTCCCATTACAAATCTCGCCATATGCATCAGGCTTTGTTTATCAATGGACATGGACTGTTCCATCATGGTATTGACCATGGTAAGCATTTTGCCGTTCACCGGCAGACTTGCTGCTTTCAGGGCATTTAACAATGTGGGATTGCTGCCGCTTGCACTGGAAAAAGGCCGGATTTCAATCTGGCTGCCACTGTTGGAGCGCACCTGGAAAAACATGGACTCTCCCACCCGGACAGAAACACCGGAATCCAGTCTCGCCTGAATCGTCTTACCGTCCGGAAGTCCAAGTGTCACTACACCGCCTTCCATATTGTTGATGCTTCCCTCAAATACATTTCCCACAGACATTTCCTGAAGGGAGGATACCACCTGTTTAATCCCCTGGGTTCCGTTTGCAATCTGTGTTCCGTTTGCAATATTCCTGTTATATTGGTTCAGCATATCTGTAATCTGCATCCGTTACCTCCCACTTAGCTAAATCTGTGTATGTTTACAGGCTTACCTCGGATAAGTTATTACTATAACCTATTACCGGTTATATAAATTTCTGAATAAAGGATCTTCTGTGAATCGGCGTCGCCCCATAAGCCTTCAAAGCCTCTATATGCGCTTTTGTCCCATATCCTTTGTTAGATGCAAAACCATATTCCGGAAGAACCTTATCGTATTCCTCCATGAGCCGGTCTCTGGTTACTTTTGCAATAATACTTGCAGCGCCAATGGAAATACTCTTGGCATCCCCTTTGATAATCGGCACTTGCCGTATGGCAACCTCCGGAATTGTCACTGCGTCATTTAATAATATATCGGGTTTTACGCTCAAATTATGAATAGCCTCCCGCATTGCCTCATAGGTTGCCTGCAAAATATTAATCTCATCAATCCTCTGGGGAGAAACCATGCCGATTCCCACCGATACTGCCTCTTCCATAATAATAGGATATAATTCTTCTCTTTTTTTGGCGGAGAGTTTTTTGGAATCATTGATATAAAGAATCTGACAATCCGGCGGCAGTATTACGGCTCCTGCCACAACGGGGCCTGCCAATGGTCCCCTTCCCACTTCATCGATTCCGCACACATATCCAAAAGCTGCATACTGTTTTTCATAAACTTTTAACTGCTCTGTACGCTCTTTTTCCGCCTCCAATTTCTGCAGACGTTTTAACTCCTTTAATTCCTTCTGACTGATTTTCTTTTCCTCACTCATGACAATTTCCAATCCTCCGGCAATTCCAGTGTAAATCTGCCGATCTTTCCGCTGCGGAATTCATCAATGATCAACGCTGCCGCTTTGCTGTAATCTAACTCTTCGCCTTTTTTCAAACAGCCCCGATTCTTTGCAACGCTTTTTAAGATTTCCACTGCATCTGTTTCTTCTTCCAGCTCGTACCGCGCTGCCACTGCCTTTGGATCATCTTTCATGAGAATTTTGATAAGGGCAAGGGACATTTCATCGGTATTTAAAATCTCATCTCTGATAGAACCGATCAACGCCAAATGAAGCCCCACCTTCTGGTCTTCAAATTTCGGCCAGAGAATTCCCGGCGTATCCAAAAGCTCTACATTTTTGTTCAGACGAATCCACTGTTTTCCTTTGGTCACTCCTGGCTTATTTCCTGTTTTCGCACAGGCTTTTCCTGCATAAGTATTAATAAAAGTGGATTTTCCCACATTGGGAATGCCCACTACCATAGCTCTCACCGGACGGTTTTTGATCCCTCTTCGCAAATCCCGTTCTATTTTTTCTTTGCAGGCCTCCATAATCTCGTTCTGGATTGCCTTCATCCCTTTCTTGCTTCTGGCATCAATGCATACCACAAAGTAACCCTTGCTTTTAAAGTAATTGCTCCAAATCTCTGTTTTTTTGGGATCTGCCAGGTCTGCTTTATTCATTAAAATCAAACGGGCTTTATTTTTTCCCAGCTCATCTATATCCGGATTCCTGCTGGAAAAAGGAATCCTTGCATCTAAAAGTTCTATCACCAGATCTATTAATTTTAAATCCTCCTGCATCTGACGCTTCGCCTTCGTCATATGCCCCGGATACCATTGAAACTGCATAATGCTCCTTTCCTTTCCCTGCGCATCTTTGCCGCGCATATAGGGATGCCCATAGGGCGCTTATTCCAAAAATCCAAACTCACTATAAGGCGATACCACAAACCACGCTTTGCCGATAATATATTCTTTCTTTACATTTCCGATATTGGCATACCGGCTGTCCTCGCTGGTATTGCGGTTATCCCCCAGCACAAAATATTCGTCTTCACCCAACGTAATTTCATCTGCCGCCAGTTCCGCATCTAAAATTGCCGCCGTCTCCACTGCCTCCTCGAATAATTCTCCATTGACATAGACCGCGCCATCCTTAATCTGTACCGTATCTCCCGGCACTCCTATGACTCGTTTTACATAATAGTGGGCTTTTTCGTTCCCGTTTGGAAGAAATACCACAACATCATTGGGCTTTGGATTAGATACAGAATAAATAAAACGATTGACCAAAATCTCCTGTTTATTTTCAAGTGTCGGCGCCATAGACGATCCCACCACACTGGTGCGTAGGCCAATGTAATATACGAATACAAATGCAATGACCAATACAATGGCAATTTCTAAGATCCAGACAATCACTTCTTTGATCAGCGGTATATTGACTTTCTTTTTTTCCTGTCCAAAATGCAATCCGTTTTTTCTCATCCTTACCTATTTCTCCTGCGTGCTTTTGTGTGCTTTTCTCCCATAAGATAAAACAGCCGTATCCAGCTGGAATTCTCCCAAACAAGATACGGCTTTCTCTCTTATCTTACTAATTCTTTTACCTTTGCAGACTTTCCGGTACGTCCTCTTAAGTAGTTCAACTTCGCTCTTCTGACTTTACCAAAACGAACAATCTCTACTTTTTCCACATTCGGAGAATGTAATGGCCATGTCTTTTCTACACCAACACCATTTGAAAATTTACGAACTGTAAAAGTCTCACGGTTGCTTCCACCCTGTTTTTTCAATACAATTCCTTCAAATACCTGGATTCTTTCACGGTTACCCTCTTTGATCTTACCGTAAACCCTTACCGTATCACCTACATGGAACTGCGGCACTTCTGCTTTTAACTGCTCTGCCTCAATGTTTTTGATGATTTCATTTGCGTTCATTTTATTTCCTCCTATTTGTCCGATGTTCTTAATACCCTTTGTAACAGAGGACCATCGCATACTTTACACAACTATCAAACTATACCACAATTTCAAACAGTATGCAAGACATTATTCCACTTTTGTGGTCAGTAAAGCTGCAATTTCTTCATAAGTAGCATCTTTGGGTATGTCATATACACCAGGCAAAATCCCATTGTCGTAGTCTTTCTGAACCAGAAAGTCATTAAATGCCTTTGCATCATCAATTAATCCTGCTGCTTTGAGCTTTTGACAAACGGTATCTGAAAATTCTCCGCCTTTTATCTCAAACCGTACTTTTTCTGTCTTATTATCTTTCGGTTGTGTCTCTTTATCTGAGGGCTGCTGTCCAGATGGCGTATTATCTTTTGTCGCATTATCCGACGGTTTCTTTTTGTCAGAGTTATCTGCATCTGTTTTGGAACCGTCTGATTGATTCGTATCCGGCTGTTTTGTATCTGCCTTGTCTGTTCCCTGTGTATCCGCCAAATCCGCCTCGTCGGTCTCGGTTTCTTCTGTTTCTGTTCCGGTTACATCTTCTTTCTGCGCATTTTTTTCTGCCTCTGAAACCGTTGTAGACTTATCATTTTCTACCGCTGCATTTTGCGGTTCTGTCTCGTTTTTATGTAGAGAAATTGAGATCATAAATATAATGGTAGTAATGACGATTCCGATTCCAACTCCTCTTAGATAATATTTCAGTCTCACTTCTTATTCTTCTCCTCATATAATCCGATTACCAGTTGAACTTCTCCCAATCCAAGTGCAAGCTCTCTCGCAATATCAATTGCCGTATAACCTTCTTTATGTAACGCTAAAATCTGAGCATTGTGATTTGCTTCTTCCATATCAAGCACACTGTCCTCTGTGGAAAAGTTTTCCTGTGTATCCTCTGTGATATCTGTCTGAAAAATAACAGGCTCGCCTTTAATTGGCATCTGAATCTCGCTGTTTTCTTCCCTTGTATCCTTCTTTGTCAAATGTCCTGAAATTTCCTCATCTCTCTTGGCAAGATCTTTTGACAATGCCTGCAGCTTTGCAGAAAAATCCGTCAATTCCGTATGTTTATCATTCAGCATGCTGTAGAGAAACATGATCTCATTATGGGTTTTGTTCATAGACTCCATAACCGTATCAGAATATTCGCTGATTGCCATGATTTTTTCATTACACTCTTTTTCCATGGAACGCTCCGAATGTGCCAGAGCCTCCTCCGCTTTTTCTTCTACTCTGCCTTCAATTTCTCCGCTTACTTTAGTAAGTTCTCTTTCCATAATTTTCTGAATTTCATCATTGCTCAGTTCGCCGATTTTTTCCAATTCTCCCGGTCCTAACTTTTCAGCAATAAAGAAACTGGCAATAAAAAACACGACACCTATTACCAGTAACAGAATTTCTACTCCTATCATGTCTGCTCTCCTCTATATTTTCATATCAAAACTGCCGCTCCACTGTCTTGGCGTTACTGTATTCTGTTGCTTTTCATCCGGTTTCTTTTTCTTATTCTGCCGCCCTTTGTATTCATTGCTGCCCTTTTCCTTGGCATCGTATTTCTTTTTATTTTCACCGGCGTCATCCGCATGATTGACTTGTTTTAACTGTCTCTCTTCATGGGTTTTCATCTCTGTCTGAATATTCTGCTGTTCTACGAGCGGTTTGTTGTCCTCCTGATGTTTGATCACGCTCATATCCTGAGTTCTGGGTACAATTCCGTTTAATGTTACTGGTCCAACTGCCATTTTCCTCACCTCACATTAAAACCTTACAGATTGGATACTTTGATCTCACCGCCATCTTTATAAAAACGGCAATAACTTCTCTCTCTTTTGGTTGTCAGGGACAATTCTGAAATTTTAATTGTCACTCCCTGATATATCATATCATGTACTTCTACTTTAGCTCTTCCGGCCTCCATAAACTCCATACGCAGACGGTTCACTTCTTCATTGATCGGTGCATACTGCTGCTGCAATGCCTTTAATGCAACCACCTGCGTTTTCATATAATACATCTGTTCCGTAGAAAGCGCAATTCCCTTTTTTAATTTTTCATTGTAATTCAACAGGATCGGACGAATCTGCTCAATCTTCTTGCCGATGTCCTTTGCCTCCTGCTGAAGCTCGTTATAACGTTCTAACTTCTTGGGTTCCGTGCCCACTTCAATATGGGTGGCGATTCCCATAGTTGAACCTATCACCTTTGCGGAAACTTTATTGCTGACTCTGACATGTCCGCCTCGAATCAGTCCCTTTCCACCGCTTACGATTACTTCTGTATTAGCAGAAACAGAACTTTGAATAATAGATTCCGTTTCCACATAGCCGCCGCATTTTACAGTCGCACCTTCAATGAATTTAATGACCACATTACTCTTCGCCGAGAGCAAGCCTTTGCCCATTCCATGGATACCGCGTTTTACAATAATCTGACCGCCGGCATAAAGCTGCGCACCTTCCACAACGCCTTCCACAATAATATCACCGTTTGCATGGATGATAAAACCGCTTTTTACATTTCCCTTTACATGTACATTTCCCGGATAATTGATATCTCCAATAGAGTTATCCACATCCGCCGGAACTTCATAAACACCGGAAACAAATACTTTTCCCTGTACCAAAGACGCATGTCCTGTCACTTCAGAATAGAGTTCTTTCCCATCTTCGGATATCCTGATATTGTTGGCAAAGGAAAGCTTTAAATCCTGTACTTCCTTTGGCTTTAACTCACCCCCAAGTACATCTTTGCCAGATGTTCCAGGCACTGCCGGGATCAACGTGGCAAGCCGCTGCCCTTCCTCCACTTTACTGATAATATTCAGATCGTGATAATTGACAGATCCGTCTTCGTTGTGTTTTGGTTTCAAGCTTTTCCTGGTGGAAAAATAATAAACAATCTGGGCGTCTTTTCCCATAGTAGGCGGCGTCCCTTTTCCAATCAGATATTCCGTGCAGTATTCCCTGCTTTGTATAAGCTTGCCGATGATCTCCTCATCCACACCATAAACAACCTTTTCATGCCGCAGCGCGTCCTGTATGTCCTCCCGTGTAAGGTTTCTTCCACCCTCTGAAGGAGGATAAAATTTACAGCGGACTAACATATTATCCAGTGATAGGGAAATATCCACCTTTTCATGGAACACTTTGCCCATACTTCTGCCGATATATACCTTTTCCCGTACACCGCTGGCAATTGCCGTATTCAATTTCTTCATATCATAATCATGATATCCCTGACCGGAAAGGTATGTCATTACCTCTTTGGTATCAAGGTCTTTTCCGCCTTCCATAGCAGGAATAATTTCAAGATAAAGGCTATCCTGTTCTACTACCGGCTTAAAGTAACTGTTTCTGTTTTCCATATAATCCCCCATTAGTCAACAAGGACGTCCATGTAAGTTCCCATTTTCTTACGCATTTTCAACAATGCTTTTGTATGTAACTGTGAAATTCTGGATTCAGTCACTTCCAGAACTTTACTGATTTCTTTTAACGTAAGTTCTTCGTAATAATAAAGTTCTATTACTTTTCTTTCCTTCTCGGTCAACAGCTCCAGTGTATCTTTTAGAACCTGCTTTAATTCATCTTCCTGAACCTGATCCTCCGGCTGTATGAAATGAGAATTGCTGTGAGCATCCATAACCGGCTCACTTCCCTGTTCCACATATTCGTTTAAAGAAACCACATTCGTCACTTTTAGCTGAGACTGCCAGACGGCCAGTTCATCTTCCGATATTCCCAGTTCTAATGCAAGCTCCTCATCACTGGCATTTCTTCCGGTTTTCATTTCGATCTGTTTGATCGCCTCATCTAGCTTTTTCTGCTTTTGTCTGACTGTCCTTGGAATCCAATCCATTTTCCGAATTTGATCCAAAATAGATCCGCGGATACGAAGGCTTGCATATGTTTCAAATTTTACATCTTTTTTTGCATCATATTTATCAATGGCATCAATCAAACCAAATATTCCATAACCTACCAGGTCATCATATTCTACGTTGTATCCCAAATACATACTCAATCTGCCTGCCACCACTTTTACCAGCGGCGCATATTCTAAAATAATCTGCTCTCTTATTTCAGGCGAAGGATGTTTTCGGTAAGATTCCCATAATTTTTCCCTGTCTGTCATCTTCATTTCAAGCCCCCGTTACCATTTTTTGCGTATCTATTCATATTTATTGTTCTTCTGCTGTTTCGGTTGTTTCGGCTTTGTCTGTATCGTCTTCTGTCCCACCGCCTTCTTCAGAGCCTTCCTTCTGTTCTGAATCTGCTTCGGTATCGGACATGTCCTTAAAATTCATCTGGATAATCACACTGATCACTGTACCAATTGCAAAAAAGATGATGCATACAATTACAAACCTCTTTGCAAAAACTACAGTATCCACATGCTGCACAAATGACATGATACATGTGGCAAATCCGGCAATTAAAGCCAGCACAGCCGGTAATGATTTTGTGTTCATGCTTACCTCTTTCCTGCGTGTTTTTTAACGCATATAGGGATGCCCGGAGGGTATTACCTCTTTCCTGCGTGTTTTATTCTTATATCACTTTCACCGGTTTTCCAATTGCTTTTACATAGAAGTCTCCTGTGTCGCAATGCAGTTCCACCGTACGTCCATAATTCAATCCTGTGTCTTGTGCGACCAGACGAATTCCAAGTTCTCTTAGTTTGGCTTTTGCTGCAAGCGCATTCCGATCTCCGATATTGCTGACGGCAGACGCCCCACTCACCTGGAACATCTGTGCTCCTCCCGCCATTTTAGCTACAAGGCGCCCTCTGTTTGCTCCTGCCATAAGAACCTTGCGAAGAAGGGCTTCAATCCCTGTATCTGCGTATTTCGCTATATTTGCACTACTATTCATCTGTTTACTGTCCGGCAGCATATAATGTACCATTCCGCCGATTTTTGCAACTGGGTCATAAAAAGTCAGGCCTATGCAAGAACCAAGTCCTATTGTTGTAATAATATCCGGTGATTTACATATATTCAGATCTGCCATCCCTACTTTTATAACTTTGCTCATTTCTCCTCTCTCCTTATAATGAAAGTCCAAGTGCTGTTAGTATTTTTTCGTAAGAATCTTGCTCCGGCATTAAAATAAAATAACCGTTGATCATCACATCATCTCCAAACTCAGTCTGGATAAGCAGCGCATTGTCTCCAAACTGTCCAAACTGAATTGCCGGAACGCTTAAAATTGATGCAGCCATATCTACTGCTATATACGGAATTGACGGTGTAATGACCAAGTTCGTCATCGTAGATAACGCATTCAGGTAAGAGGCTGCAATAATATTGCCAACTTCCTTTAATGCGGATAAATCCATTTCATCAAAGTCCTTTTCATCCTCTACATCTCTTCCCATCAGTTTATTGACCAGAAATCTGGCAGAATCCATTTTCATCAGAAACATCATACTGCCTTCGATATCTGTCTGTACCTCCAGAAAAATACCTACAATAATCTCTTCTTCCGGGCAGATTGCAGAACCCAGTCTCGCTGCTTCTAAAAGTTCTACCTTAGGAACACTCATATCAATTTTTATGCCCAACATAGAGGCAATTGCCGTCGTTGCATTTCCTGCGCCGACATTTCCGATCTCCCGTAATACATCGACATATCTGTCGTTCACTTCTTCTAATGTAAAATTACCCATGCATTCCCTCCTGTTCCAATATATTCTGATCACAGGCCAGCGCCTGAATATCAAACAACTCTACCTCTTCTTCTGTTATATCATATACCTGATCCACAAGAATTCCAATCTTCTCAGATTCCCTTACATTTAAAATTACAATCCTGGAATCCTCTGAGAACGCTGCATCAGGCAAAACGCTCATTACAGCTATGATCTCCCCTCGCAGGTTAATCATTCCTTTTAGGTGAGGTCCGGCTTTCGGAACTCTTACAACTGTCCCAACCCTAATCAGGTTATTAACATCCTGGATATCAAAACCATACTGTTTATTTCCTATTCTTGCAAGAAGGAACTGTCTGGAATTACTTCCATAAACTGAAACTATATTTTCCAGCTTTCGCACCTCCTTATATCCACATATTAATATCTAAAATCAATGCCGGTCTTTTGTCTTTTAAAATAACTCCCCCGCAAAACAAGGGATCTTTCGGGATAAAACTGCCCAAAGGTCTAATGACGGCCTCCTGATATCCGGTTGGAGCATCTATAACCAATCCGGCGCATTTGCTGCCTTTCTTTACAATGACAGCCTTTTTGTTTTCCGTTTCTTTCTGTTTTGACGGAATATCCAGTCTTTCATCTATATAAATCAAGGGTATTTGATTCCCTTCTTCATCCAAAAGATCAGCCTTTGGAAGATCCTCTACACTCTGTACATATTTCATATCCAGCACATAAATTTCTCCATGCACATCCATCCCAAAAGCTTCAAACGTTATCCCCGGAAAAGGTACTTTTATCCTGTATTTAGAGCCTTTTGACGGTACAAAGGAGGTAACCAGCTCTCCGCCCAAATGCGCAAGGTCAAGTCGCATCTGATCCAGATTTTTCTCACAGGCTTCTTCTAGTTGACCACTAATGTCTGTTCCATTCCCGTCGTCATGAATCTGAATGATCACTGCATCATTCTCCAAAAATGCATTGAGATAAATCGAACCTTTGGAGGATTTACCCTGTCGTCTCCGCACCTCCATGGAATCCATTCCATATCGAGCAGTACATTCCAGCAAATACCAAAGAATTTCTTTGGTCAAATCTGCCAAAAGACGATCCAGTCGGGTATCCAAGCCACTCATATACAGATCAATTCTCTTATTTTCACTGGCTGCCAAAAGGCGAATTCTTTTTCGGAAGGAACGGGTGATCTCCTCCAAGGAAATTAGCCGAATCTTCGCTTCAGATTCCTGCAGTTTCGCCAAAGCCTGTTTAAAATATTCAATCTGTTCCAGAAAAACTCTGTTTTGGGGAACAAATTCTGCGGAATCATAAAACAGTTCCAACTGGTTCTTCACCATAACCAAATCCCCGATTGGTCCGCACAGTTTCTTTAAATCTTCCTGTTCTACCAAAACAAACTCTCTATTGTCCTCTTCCTCTGTTTCAATAAAATCTATCTTCTCTTCTTTTGGTGTAAACTGCCTTCTTTGAACCCTTTTCTCCGGCAGCATCTTAACTGCTGAAACTTCTGCTGTCTGCTTTAATTCCTGCCTGAGTATCTTATAATCATAGGTTCCTTCCAAAGAGGTCTCTTCGATATTTTCTGTATAACTTTTTAAGACATCTACAGATTCTTTCAAAAGATCCAAAAACCGCCCTGTAATCAACATTCTGCCTTCTGCCGCTTTGGAAAAAATTTCTTCCATATCTTCTGTCAACTGGCAAATCCTAAAATATCCCATTGTACCTGACATGCCTTTGATCAGATGAAGAGAATAACCGACTTCCTGTATGCTGTTTTTATTCCTGGGCTCTCTGTCTAAGATCATCATACAGTTGCAGATGTTCTGCAATTGCTCTTTTATTTTTTCAAGAAAAACTCCTGTATAATGCTCTTTCTCCATTCTGCTGTATCTCTCCTCACAACTCTTATTATAGCATATATCGTCTTTGAAATAAAATAACTTCTTACATTCTTCTTGACAGAAAATTAATAATTAGCTGTGTAATTCCTTTATGTATTTTCACTGCCTCATGTTCATGGTTAATATAATTACTGGTTAGCACCTGATATGCTTTAGATGCTGCAGAATTTGGTTTCTCTAAGGAGACAATTTTCTGACTGCGAACTGCATTCTCCACTTCCGTATCCTGAGGAATCATCCCCAGCAAATCCAGTTCTCCTTTTAAAAACTGAGTGACCACAGAATCCAATTTGGAAAAGACTGTTTCTCCTTCTTCGATACTGTTTACTTTATTCGCAATTACTTGAATATGTGTCTTTTCTTTTGAAAATATGGGATTTCGATACACTGCTTTCAACAATGAATATGCATCTGTCAAAGAACTCGGTTCCGGCGTACTGATCAGTAAAATTTCTGGGCTGGCCAGTACAAATTCCAACACACTGTCTGAAATACCTGCTCCTGTATCAATAATGATCACATCTGCCATGTCATTTAATTCTGCCAGACTATGCACCAAATACATGATTTGATCTTTAGAAAGATTATTCAGCCCAGTAATTCCAAGTCCTCCGGAAATAAATCCAATATCCATAGGTCCTTTGGTAATAATCTCTCTCATACTCCTGCCCCGGTAAATCAGATCACTCAGATTATACCGTGGAACTGTTCCAAACATAACTTCCACATTTGCCAATCCCAGATCTGCATCAATAATAATAACCCGTTTATTCATCTTTCGGAGCCATATTGCCATATTAACTGCTGTATTTGACTTGCCGACACCACCTTTTCCACTGGTAATCGTAACAACTCTGGCGCTTTTCGGCGACGCTTCCTTGCTTTTTTGCTTAATTACATTTCTAAGCTGTTCTGCCTGATCCATAGGCTAACTTCCTCCCAGCAACCGTTTGACTATTTTTTGAGAATGAAATAATTCAATATCATCCGGTACATTTTGTCCATTCGTAATATACGAAACCTCTGCTTCTGAATACAATTTGACATTCAAAATATTTCCATAAGTTGTCGTCTCATCTAATTTTGTAAAAATAATTTTATAATCTGAAATTTCTTTGTATACATCTACTATTTCCATTAAATCTTTGTACTTGGTCGTAGCGCTTAATACCAGATAGACTTCACTATCATAGCGTGAGTCCACACTCCGAATCAGATTCTTAATATCTTCTTTCTGTGCCTGATTCTTATGGGAAAATCCTGCTGTATCTACTAAAATTACATCATAATTTTCCAATTGCTCAATTCCGTTATTCAACTCTTCTGCTGAATAAATGATGACCAAAGGAGTATCTAGTATATTTGCATAGGTACGAAGCTGTTCCGCAGCAGCAATTCGGTAAGTATCTGCTGTCAAAAAAGCAACTCTCTTTCCCTGCTCTACCTTTAACTTTGATGCAATCTTAGCTACTGTTGTTGTTTTTCCCACACCAGTAGGACCTACAAAGAAAACCACTTTCGGCTTTTTCCCTACCAGATCAATACCTTTGGGTTGTCCAAATTTCAAAATAATTTTCTGATATACATTGGATAGAATATAATCCACACTATTGCCATTCCAATTTACTTTTTCCAGTTCGTCCATTACCTGATTCACGTATTTTTCATTGACTTCATTGGAAATCAGTGTTTCATAGAGCACTTTTATAAAAGAAAGGTTTTCATTCTTTTTGGTTTCTGGTTTCGCTGGTTCTTTTTCTTCCGTCTCTTTTCGACCATTCACCGCCAGCTGCTTTTCCAGAATACTCTGAAGATTTTCCAGTTTTTCTTCAATCCGCTGATCTGCTCCATTTTCTTTTTTCAAAAGACTGGCATTCCGTTTCAAAAATTCAATCGCGCTTTGCTCTGCTTTACTTTGATCCATAACATGATCAGAGGCTGCAGGAGCCGCTGCCGAAGGAATCTGTATCGGCTCATCTGCTGCCACATTGATTGTTTCATGCGGTTTCTGCATATTCTGCATATTTTTGAGAGCCACTCCTGTATCTACTCTGTTTTCTTTTTCTTCTACGGCTGCCGTCACTTCAAATGTAGATTGCTTAAAAGACTTAAAGAATCCCTTTGGCGCGATCTCTTTGACATTCATCACAACTGCCTCGTCGCCAAGTTCTGCCTTTGCCTTAGCAATCGCCTCGTCTTTCGACTTTCCCTGAAACTTCTTAATTGTCATTATCCTGTCACCATCCCAACTGACTGTAATTCAACATTGGATTCCACTTCATTGTATGATATTACGATCAAATCTCTGAAATAATCCGATGTAAGCTTTTTAAAATACATCCGTACGATCGGAGATGTAATTATAATAGCATTTTTGCCCAAATTCTCAAGTTTTGCTACCTCTGACTCAACAGATGCAACAATGGCCTTTGTGCGTTCTGGGTCCAATGTCAGATATGCACCCTGCTCTGTCTGTTTGATAGAAGACATAATATCCTGTTCTGTTTTCGGGTCCAGCGTAATCACACTGGTCACTTCATTCGGTGCAAAATATTTGCCTGAAATCGCTCGTTTTAAACTCTGTCTGACATATTCCGTTAAAACATCTGTGTCCCTGGTGGTAGCTGCATGATCTGCCAACGTTTCAAATATCGTAAGCAAATCTCGAATGGAAATTCCTTCTCTTAATAAATTCTGCAATACCTTTTGGATTTCTCCAAGTCCCAAAAGTTTTGGCACCAATTCTTCCACCAGCACCGGATTGCTCTCTTTCAAATTGTTGACCAAATTCTGAACGTCCTGTCTTGTCAAAAGTTCGTCGATATGCATCCGCACGATTTCTGTCAGATGCGTTGCAATGATGGATGGCGGATCTACCACCGTATACCCTAAGCTTTCCGCCCGTTCTCTCTGTCCCTCTGTAATCCAGATAGCCGGCAGATGGAAGGAAGGTTCAAAGGTAGGTATACCTGTAATTTCTTCCTCTACATAGCCCGGATTCATTGCCATATAATGGTCAAAAAGGATTTCTCCTTCTGTGATCTGTATTCCTTTGATTTTAATAATATACTGATTCGGATTTAGCTGAATATTATCCCGCAGACGAATGATTGGCACTACTGTTCCAAGCTCCAATGCAATCTGACGCCGAATCATAACGACACGATCCAAAAGATCTCCGCCCTGATTTACATCTGCTAAAGGAATAATACCATAACCAAATTCCAGCTCAATGGGATCCACCTGCAATAAGGATACCACATTCTCCGGTTTTCGGATTTCTTCTGCTTCTGTCTCTTCCATAGTCACTTCTTCTTCTATCTGTTCAATTCCGATATTCTTGGAAATACTTCTTCCTGCCAGAAGAAATGCCACACCAAGTCCCATAAACAAATACCATTTAAAAGGTGTTGTCAATCCCAGGAAACACATGGTAGCTCCGACAATATAAAGTACCTTCGGCACACCGAAAAGCTGTTTGACCAGAATAGAACCGACATCGGCTTCATTAGATGCTTTGGTAACAAGAATACCGGTAGCAAGAGAGATCAACAGCGACGGGATCTGGCTGCAGAGTCCATCACCAATGGTAAGTACACCGAATTGCTGGATTGCATCGGAAAACTCCATTCCCTGGCGCATCATACCCATGGCAGTTCCGCCAATCAGGTTAATAAATGTAATGATCAGGCCTGCGGTAGCATCTCCTTTTACATACTTGGTCGCACCATCCATGTTACCGAAAAATCCGGATTCTGCCTGAATTTTATCCCGGCGCTCCCTGGCTTCTTTTTCTGTAATCGTTCCTGTATTCAAATCTGCATCAATCGCCATCTGTTTACCGGGCATTGCATCCAAAGTAAATCTTGCCGTTACTTCTGCCACACGTTCAGAACCTTTGTTGATTACAACAAACTGAATAATAATCAAAACAATAAATACGATTACACCGATAATGAGATCTCCGCCGCCCACAAAAGAACCAAATGTTTCTACTATGTTTCCCGGATCACCGGTTGTCAAGATCAAACGGGTAGACGATACATTCAATGAAATTCGAAATATTGTAGTAAACAGCAATAATGTCGGGAAAAACGACATATCCAACACTTCTTGCGCAAACAATGCATTAAACATGACAATCAACGCAATAGAGATATTAATTGCCAGCATGACATCCAATAATGCAGAAGGAATCGGCACAATGAAAAACATTACTGCTGCAAGCAAATATAAAGCTACACCAACATCTGCCTTTTTCATCTTGTTTCCTCCTAGTTATTCTTAAGATTATATACCATCGCCAAAACTTCTGCTACTGCCTGGTAAAGCTCCGGCGGAATTTCCTCTCCAATATCCACATTTGCATAAAGCATACGGGCAAGGGGCTTATTTTCCACAATTTCAATTTGATTCTCTTTCGCCACCTCACGAATTTTAAGAGCCAGATAATCCTCTCCCTTTGCAAGAACTACCGGTGCTTTGGCCTCATTGGAATCATATTTTAATGCCACAGAAAGATGCGTCGGGTTCGTAATAATAACATCTGCCTTGGGAACATCCTGCATCATCCTGCGCCTGGACGCCTCCTGCATCCTCTGACGCTGCTTGCTTTTTACCTCCGGACTTCCCTCTGTATTCTTATACTCATCCTTTACTTCCTGTTTGGTCATTTTCATATCTTCATGAAATTTATGTTTCTGATAAATCAAATCCGCAATACCAACAATCACATAGACCAGTGCAATTTTAAATCCGGTATCTACTATGATCTGGCCGCACAATATAATGGCCTGCATCAAGGGAATATCATATAATACAAATAGCTCATCATCATGTTGTTTGATAGATGTATATGCCACATAGGCAATGATACATAATTTTACAATGGATTTTGCCAACTCAAATAATGAATCTTTTGAAAAAAGACGTTTAAATCCATTGATGGGATTAAATTTGTCAAATTTCGGTTGTAACGGTTTTGTTGTGACTTTCCAGCCAACTTGAATAATACTGACCAACACACAAACCACCAGCCCAAATAGAAAAAACGGCGCTACCAACTTAAACATTTCTATAATAACAGGCCTTAAGAAAAAAGACATTCCATGTCCGTTGATCTCTTTTGCATTGTTACTGATAAATTCCGGTATTCTCTCGTAGGTATAATGGAAAACATTCAAAAATCCGTTGTAGATATTCCCAGTAAATATTTTCAGCAACAAAAATAAAACAATCAGGTCAAAAGCACTGTTTAATTCCTTGCTTTTGGCAACTTTTCCCTCTTTTCTGGCATCACTTAATTTCTTTGAGGTAGGTTCTTCTGTTTTTTCTCCTCCCGGCCCATCTTTGGCAAACCACTGCAGATGATAGGGAATCATTTTATTATTCCATTCTGTCAACTTTCATACATCCCTTTTATCATAGATACCATAGTCCGTTTCATCTCATCAAAGATAAAATCCGAGACATTGATAAATAAACCAATCGTTATAAACATGATCACCAATCCCACCAATACCTTAAGCTGCATACCTACTGCAAACATATTCATCTGGGGAGATACTTTTGCCATAACGCCCAAAATACAGTTTAAAATCATAATACAGGCAAATACCGGAAGAATAGACCGAAAAGCAATGACAAACAAATCCACTGCATATGTGATCATCCCCTGCAGGAGGTGATCCCACTGAAACACCTGTCCATTTATCGGAATCAACTGGTAAGTATCTGCAATCGCATGTAATATATAGTGATGCATATTCGTTGCAATCAAAAGCAACATAACCAAATAACTGTAAAAATTACCAGTAACGCTGGCCTGGGTACGCATCTGGGGATTGTATTCCGTGGCCATAGCAAAACCGATATTCATGTCTATTAAATTTCCTGCTAATAAAATAATGGAATTACAAATGTTTGCTGCAAATCCAATGAGCAATCCTGTAATTCCCTCTTTCACGACGATAATGGAATATCCCACAATCCCTGTATAATCCAGCTCCGTTCGAGGAACTATCTGAAATAATAACAGAGAGAGAAAAAGAGACAATCCAATTTTAACCCTCCCTGGCGTATTCTGCATCCCATAAAAAGGTGCAACATAAATAAAACAGGATATTCGTACTAAAATCAACAAAAAATATTCAAATGTAAGTAAGGAAAAGCTATAATTTACCATAATATAACCTAGCTTAAGTAAATACTAAAGTCTGTCCACAGGCGCGTCATAAAGCCGGATAAAACATCCAGCATCCAAGGACCAAAGATCATAATTCCCAAAAAAACTGCAACGATTTTTGGTACAAAGGTAAGCGTCTGCTCCTGAATGGAGGTAACTGTCTGAAAAATACTGATAATCAGACCAATCACCAAGGATATCAACAGCAACGGAGCTGCCGTTATAATAATCGTATATATGGATTCTTTTGCAATTGTAATAATATCTCCCTGTGTGATCATAGCTTCCTCCGATCCAAATACAGTTCACTATTTAGTAAAATGTCCTAACAAGACTTCCTATTACCAAATTCCAGCCATCTGCCAAAATGAATAACAATATCTTAAATGGAAGCGATATTGTCGTAGGCGGCAGCATCATCATACCCATAGACATAAGTACAGAGGCTACTACCATATCAATAACAATAAAGGGAATGTATAGCATAAATCCTATGATAAATGCTGTCCGAAGTTCGCTGATCACAAAGCTTGGAATCAAAATGGAAAAGGGAACTTCGTCATAACTTTCATATGTTTCTCCTGAGATATCAATAAATAAATCAATATCTTTTGTCTGCACCTGACCATTCATAAATGCCCTCAATGGCTGACTTCCAATTTCAATCGCTTCCTCTTGCGTAATCTCACCTGCATCAAAAGGCTTAATCGCATTTTCATTGATATCGGAAAATACCGGCTGCATAATAAAAAGTGTCAAAAACAATGCAAGTCCGATCAAAATCTGATTCGGCGGAGAAGTCTGGGTTCCAATCGCCGTCCTCAGGAAATGTAATACAATAATAATCCTTGTAAAAGATGTCAGCAATATTAACAGTGCCGGTGCAAGAGAAAGGATCGTAAGTATCATCAAGATCCGAATTGAACCTGATATTGTCCCATCTTCATTATTGTATGAAAAAGAAAATCCATTTGTACTGTCAGAAGTAACTCCGCCTGCAGCCTGCCCCCTCCGGTCAACGGGATCCTGAACATCCGGAATGTCATCCCCAGAAGGCACATCAATCCCATCTGTATTCGTCAAAGGCGGATTCGTCAAGCCAGTTGCATAAACTGCCTGCCCTTTTAAAGACAGCACAGCCAATATTACAACAAAAATTGCAAAAACCACAGACAATTTACAATATATTTTTTTAAATCTACTCATAATCTATTCCAGCCTACTTCTTCGGCATATGATTTTTAAATTTGTCCAGTATTTCTTTAAAACTATCGACAGTATTTCCTGCAACAAATGTCTCCTCCGGCAATACTTCCAATTGGTCTTCTGTTAGTTTTGTAAGTAGACAAACTTCATCTTTACCGATTGCTATGACCAGATACTCATCTCCTGCCTGTACAATCTGTATATATTTGTTTGCTGTAATTTTTATTGTTTCAATGATCTTTAAATTTTTGTTAAAATTATGTCCTTTCTGGTAACTGGCAATCCATCGAGTCGTTACATATGTTGCCGCCAGCACAAAAAGGAAAATCACAAGTACACTGATCAGCTGCAGAAAATTAGACAAGGAAGAAGTCTGCACTGCCAATATATACATATTAGCCTACTACCTTTTTAACAGCTTCCAATACACGTTCTGCCTGGAACGGTTTTACAATAAAATCCTTTGCACCTGACTGGATCGCTTCAATAACCATCGCCTGCTGTCCCATTGCAGAACACATAATAATATTTGCAGAAGGATCCATTTCCTTAATCTTCTTCAAAGCCTGGATTCCATCCATTTCCGGCATCGTAATGTCCATAAGTACCAAATCCGGTTTGGTTTCATTGTACTTCTCTACTGCTCTCAAACCGTTTTCAGCTTCGCCTGCGATATTATAACCGTTTTTTGTTAAAATATCTTTGATCATCATTCGCATAAATGCAGCATCATCACAAATTAAAATGTTTTTTGCCATTTTTCAATCTCCTATTCCTTTTATTTAATAATCTCTGTGATTCTAACACCAAAATTTTCTTCAATTACTACAACTTCACCTTTTGCAACATATTTTCCATTGACCAATACATCAATCGGTTCACCTGCAATTTTATTTAGTTCAATAATAGTACCCGGAACAAAATCCAGTATTTCCTGAATAGATTTGCTGGTCCTTCCCAATTCCACTGTTACTTCCAAAGGCACATCCATGATCAGGTCAATATTCTCTGACTGCAGTGCAGGACTGACCCCCGGCGAAAATGCCTGGAACTGCGCAGGCTGTACATTGACCGGCTGCGACATCATCGGCTGTCCCATCATTGGTTGCCCCATCATCGGCTGTGACATCATTGGCTGCCCCATCATCGGCTGTCCCATTGCCGGTGCACTCTGTGGTGTACTTGCCGGTGCCGGAGCCGGTGCGCTCGCTGTATCAGTCTGCTGGGCAATGGATGCTGCTTCCTGCTCCATATTCTTTGATATACTGGAATACATCTCTTTTGCAAAAGAGATCGGATACAACTGCATGATCTGGCTGTCTACCAAATCTCCAATTTCCATTCTAAAGCAGATCCTTACAAACTCGCCTGCAAGGAAACTATCTATAGCGCCTCCGTCCAATGCCTCCGTCAAATCCACAATATCTGCCGTAGGCGGACTGATATCAATCATTTTATTCAACATAGAAGACAGGGAAGTCGCTGCTGAACCCATCATCTGGTTCATCGCTTCACAAATTGCACTTAAGTGCATTTCCCCAATCTCTTCATCTAGATTAGTCCCGTCTCCGCCCATCATCAAAGCTGTAATTACTTTCACGTCATGCTCTTTTAATACCAGTACATTCGTACCATCTAAACCGACTGTATAACCAATTCTGATAAATACACATGGCCTTTCATAAGCTTCTACAATATCTTCCCATGTGGCAATAGATACAACCGGAGTCGATATATCCACCTTTCTGTTTACCAGCGAAGATAAAGTCGTGGCTGCTGTCCCCATACTGATATTGGCAACTTCTCCAATAGCGTCTTTTTCAGCATCAGTAAGCGCCTGTTCTCCGACATCAGAAACTCCCGGTTCATTTAATAAAGCATTTATTTCTTCCTGTGATAACATTCCGTCCATTGTCTCATTGCTCCTCTCCGATTACTGATGTGATCCTTACTGCATATTGATTACCGGATGCACCCGGCAATGCAGTAAATTTACGCATACTACCTACATATATATCTAGTTCTTTATCTACTTTTGAATCCAGACGGATAATATCTCCTGCCTGCAGATTAGTAAAATCCTGTATAGAAACTGTGCTTTTTCCCAGATATGCCTTAATCGGCACCGGTGCCCTTGAAATCAAGCTCTGAATTGCTTCTGTATATTCCTCTTCGTTGTTTTTCTTAATTGTAGAATACCAGAATTTTGTATTCAGCTTATCCATAACAGGTTCTAATGTCATAAACGGCAGACAAATATTCATCAAACCTTCCACTTCTCCAATATGAATATCCAGCGTCACAAGGGCGATCATTTCACTGGGAGAAATAAATTGTGCGAACTGTGAATTTGTCTCTATCCGCTCCAGCCTGGGACTCATATCCACTACATTCTGCCACGGTTCCGCCAAAAGTTCGACACAAACCGACAAAATCCGTTCTATGATCAAAAGTTCTATTTCCGAAAAATCACGATTCCGATCCAAGGGCTGCCCCAATCCCCCAAGCATACGGTCTACCGACGCATAACCAAGATTAGAAGCCATTTCTACAATGATGTTGCCACTCAAGGGCATCATATCCACAATTCCAAGTAAAACAGGATTGGAAAGTGCATTGGAAAATTCAGAATAAGTAACGGCTTCGGAACTCATCACTTCCACCTGAACGCTTTTTCTTAAATACACCGGAAGATTTGTTGATAACAACCTTCCATAATGCTCAAAAATAATTTCTAATGTTCTTAAATGCTCTTTGGAGAATTTAGAAGGTCTTGCAAAATCGTAATTCTTCACCGGTTTCTCAGGAGCATCTTTCATTTCATCTACATCGAGTTCACCACTGCTTAACGCATTCAGCAAACTATCGATTTCACTTTGGGATAATACATCACCCATGAAACTTCACCACCTGCCTTATGCGTTTTACTGAGAGGTTACTGTAGAAAATCCTACGCTGAAAATAAAATCCGAACCAAACAGCTGCTGCAAAGCTACAAGAATCGCATCCTGCACTCCTTGCTGATCTGCATTAAATTCTTCAAACGTATATTCAGAAATAACTCTGTTGATCTCACTTTTGATCAGGCTTTCTCTATCTGAAAGTGTCTCTCCGTATGTTTTATAGCCTTCATTCTCCATATCCATAGAAATAGATACTGCAACGGTTGCATAATGTTTTTTGCCGTCTGCACTGTCTTTTAAATTGACGGTCATTGACTCTCCGCCAGCTACATCATGAGTAACAACCTGGTCAATCGGAACATTCGTGATGTTGGACGTCACAGAACCGCTCTTCAACTCTAGGTCAATGGCGCTGCATACCTGTGTGATCAACTCGTTTGCTTTCTTTGTCTCCGGCAGAATTGAAATTGTCAAAATAGCCGTCAAAATCAGGTTCACCAGAACCAATGCCAAAATAACAACTGTAATAAGATTTTTCTTCATTTTCCTGTTCCTTTCCGCTTTTAATAATCTGAACTGTAAGAATTATAAATCTTAACTTCTACCCTTCGGTTCCTCGCTCTTCCCTCCGGAGTTCCATTATCTGCAATAGGAACATATTCCCCTCTTCCGGAGGACTTGATCATTCCTGGGTCCAGATTTGTAATACTCCGAATATAATCTGCCACACTCAAGGCACGATACATGGAAAGCACGTCATTATTCTCATATTTGCCATTTGATATCGGGACATTGTCCGTATGTCCTTCAATTTCAATAATATTGCCTTCATAAACCGTAAGGATCGCTCCAATCTTGTCGATCAAAGCCCTGGCTTCTTCTTTAATTTCTGATTTTCCAGAATCGAAAAGCAATGCCCCATTCAAAGTCAGTGAAACATACTCCGCATTAAAATCCACTTCCACCAAATCCTGAATACCATATTCCTGAGCTTGCTCATTGATCTTTTCTGCCATTTCCTCTGATTCGCTTAATGCCTCTTCCTGATATGCCTCTTTCAGATCCTGCTCGCTTTCCGTTTCGCTGTCGTTTTCTTCCCCCTCGGAATTAAACTGCTCAAAAAACATACTGAAATCTTTTAGCTGGCTGATTCCAGAAGAAATCAATTCTCCTTCTCCAATAGAGGAACCGCCGGCAGGCAGTACACTAAAACTACTCTGTAAAGACGCCACTACTGCTTCAAACTTTGCAGCATCTACCGTTGACATGGAAAAGAGCAATACAAAGAAGCATAACAGCAGATTCATCAAGTCACTAAATGTGGCCATCCATGCCGGTGAGCCCTTTGGTGCCTCTTCCTGCTTCTTTCTCGCCACTATTCCTCACCTCCAGCATCGCCAATTTCATCTCTGACTGCCGGAGACAGGAATGACTTCAGTTTCTCCTCGATTACTCTGGGGTTCTCTCCAGCCTGAATCGATAAAAGACCTTCGACCATAACTTCTTTTACGATAACTTCCAAATCATTATTTATTTTCATCTTGGATGCAATAGGCGTACAGAGCCAGTTTGCAATCAGTGAACCGTATAAGGTTGTCAGCAAGGCTACCGCCATAGCAGGTCCGATTGCCGCAGCATCTTCCATGTTATTTAACATGTTTACAAGACCGATCAGTGTTCCGATCATTCCCCATGCAGGACCTAACTCTGCCCATTTCTCCCAGAATCCAATCACTTTCTTATGACGCTCTTCCAGACATGTCAGCTCTGTCTCTAAGATACCTCGAACCAGTTCTGCGTCTGTACCGTCTACAACCAGCATAATCCCTTTTTTCAAAAAAGGATCTTCTATTTCACCGGATGCTTCTTCAAGTGCAAGAAGTCCCTCTTTCCTGGCGACATTCGCAAGGTTAATGATGTTGCTGATCACGGCTCCTGCATCCATGGCTTCTTCCTTAAATGCTATCGTAATGCTCTTAAAGCCTCCGATAAAATCCTTTAACTTATTAGATCCTAAAACACCTGCTACAGATCCGCCGATCGTAATGATAACCGATGCCCGGTCTATGTATCCCGGAATACTCGCTCCGTTAGATATGATACCATATACACACATGACCATTCCAAGCACCAGGCCCAATAAAGACGCTATATCCAATTCCTTCACCCACCTATTTTTTATTCATTTGCAAGTGGCGCGCAGGCCACATTTCCATTATGCACTACTTTTCAAAATTTTGCAACAACTCTCTTGAAACATATTGCTTTTTTTTTTGAACAGGAAAAAATATGTGTATAGTCCGGTACTGTAAACCAGACTATACACATATTGTACCGTATCATGTATAAAAATGGAATATTTATCCTATATATACAATTTCTTATCGTTTCAGATTGATCAATTCTTCCAGAAGGGTATCAGATACTGTAATAATTCTGGAGTTAGACTGGAATCCTCTCTGTGTAATGATCATCTGCGTAAATTCTGTAGAAAGATCTACGTTGGACATTTCGAGTTCTCCTGCAATCATGCTGCTGCCGTCTGCTGCAATTTCAACACCGATTCCGTCAAATTCACCGGAGTTTAAAGTGGTGGTGTAACAGTTTTCACCGACTTTTTCCAAACCAGAAGCATTGGCAAACTGAGCTACTGCAATCTGTCCTAAGAGTTCGGTATTACCATTGTCATAAGAACCATAGATTCTTCCATCGACTTGGACACTGATTCCGATCATCTTTCCAAGAGCCCTTCCTGCTCCTTCACTTCCGTTTTTGATTCCGGCCTCTGCTCCCATTGTGGTCTTTCCGCCGTTCTCGGACGATTTACAGGTAGAAAAATCGATTTCAATATCTTCAAAATTGACACCCAGTTGAGACATTTTCAATGTAACACTGTTTGATCCAGCTCCGCCTACATAAGAAAATTCGCCATTCTCTTCACTAAATTTTAATGCGTAATTGACAGTAGGTTTCGTATATGTAAATTCACCTGTGTCAGCATCGTATACCAATCTTGGATTGGTTGTGCTGCCGTAAGCGTTCATCTGCTCCTGCGTCATGCCAAATAATTCTGTCAGAGGTTTGATATCCGGATCACCTGGTGTAGAATTCCTGTCTATCGCATCCTGCTGCGAAGCAAAATAGGTATATGCTGCTACTGAATAAGAGTTATTATCCGGATCCAAAGTTACTGCCGCATATTCCACCATAGGCTCTGGCGGATCATCCATGGTGAATGTATCGTATGCATAGTAATAACCTGCCAGATCACCATTCGGTGTTCCAGTCGGATAGAATGAGATGTGGCTGTCAGAAGCTTTGAAATTCTTGGTCTCTGTTCCGTTTTCTCCAAATACCTTGGAAAGTGCAGCGCCATTACCGCCATTTAAGTATTTATCTAATACAGAAGCATTGTTGGAATCTAAAATATCTACCAGTTCAACCGTATATCGTTCTGCATCCGGATCTACGACTTTTACAGCCAGCCTTGCTGTATAACGGTATCCTAACTTATCAAAGAAATTCAGGTTCATCATATGGCCGTCATCACTGGTCACACCTGTGTCATTTTTATCCATGACGCCGGCTACTGTTCCCATTGTCGTTGCCTCAGGCGGAGAGGTCAGATTCTTCTCCTGCATGATACGCAGAGCCGATACGGTATCTTTCTTGATATCGCCAGTGGTAGGATCTACCTGCCAGCCCATAACCGTATATCCGGTAGATGTCATAGCCAAGTTACCTGCGCCGTCTATATAAAAAGATCCTGCTCTGGTAAAAAGATTCTGGCTGCCTGTATTTACAATGAAAAAGTTTGTCGTTACTTTATCTGTCAAACGAATATCAAAACCAAATCCTGTGGTTTCTGCCGCACCGGAAGATGCAATGCTGATCTTGGTAGATCCACTGGTAACACCAAGACCGATCTGTCTTGCATTGACACCGCCCTTTCCGGTGTTCGCATTGGCACCGGAGGCATTGGATACTGTCTGGTACATAATTTCACTAAAGGTTGTTGCTGAAGATTTGAACGCCACGGTATTTACGTTTGCTACGTTGTTACCGATTACATCCATTTTTGTCTGATGTGTCTTAAGTCCTGACACAGCAGAAAACAATGATCTCATCATAATTAAATGACCTCCTAAAATTCTGCGGTCTGTCTGCCCCTTCTGTCAGTCTGGGGCTTTGGCCTCCCTAAGGTCCGGCTACATAATGACCGCTCCGTCAATATTTGTAAATATATTATCCTGTTGTTCTGTCTGGTCCATTGCTGTTACTACGGTTCGATTCGGAACATTTACAATAAACGCCAGGGAATCGATCATAACCAGAGAATCTCTGATTCCCTTTTCACTTGCTTTTGCAACACCGCTTTCTAACCTTTCATTCTGTTCCGTGGTAAGACTGATG